>NZ_NEVB01000016.1:5350-19962 GCF_002259925.1 Aeromonas sp. A35_P
TGGTTGATGTCCGCAGTGATATATTCATAAGATACTGATTATAAAAGACTAACAAACCTTTCCTGGGCCTGATGAAAGGCTGTAGCATATTCTCCTGCATGGCTCCCTTCTAACTATGCAGTTTCCTCTGCTGGCTATGCACTCCCGTCCTTGGCAAAAAACAGGGCCAACCGGTTGTTTACATTCAATTGTTAATGAAGAGATCTTTCATTGATCTTAAATTAACACATTGATACACCACAGTTACCTTCCAGTGACCCATCGCCTTGCCCGCCTCTCGCTCCCACTTGGCACGCATACACAGGGCTGATATGGTTATTTATACAGTACCTTTACCGCCTTGCCGTTTCCCGCCCCAAGGGCCGGCAAGGGCGACACAGGATATGCCGATGGAGACATTCACCCCCACCGCCGCCTTGCGCCAACATATGGAGCGGCTCGAAGAGGCGCTGGCCAGACTGGCGGATCAATTGACGCAGCTGGAGCTGCTGGAAGCCCACGTCTATCCCCTGCCCGCCGTCGCGCAGGGAGAGGAGCACGAGCCCATCGACACCATCACGGTGGGCTACCTCGATGGTGAAGAGGCGCTGGCCGCCACCCTGGCCGCCTATCGGGATCACAGTGCCCGCGCCGGCTGCTCTACCAAGGCCACCCATCGCCTGCCGGGCTGGCTGCGCCTGCCCGCCGCCAGCGCCCCGCTGCTGCGACCGCTGATCGACGAGATCAATGAGTGCAAGCTCACCTTCAAGGCCCTGGTACAGCAGGCGGGCAGCCGGGACGAAAAGTTCGAGCTGGTACACAGGGCGCTGCCCGGGGTCATCACCCTGCAGGTCTATCGCAAGCTGACCCTGCTGGAGGGTGACCTGCATTCGCTGGGCTTTACCTGGGCCGACAAGCAGAGCATCAACCGCCTCAGCCGCGAGCAGGTGCTGGAGATGCTGGAGCGCAGCCGCCGCTATGTCCCGGCGCTGTCGGACAACGAGGAGTGGAGCAAGATGGTGGATCAGGAGGTTTACGATATCCGCCGCCTGCCGGCGGATGCAGAGCTTCGGATCCGCCGCCCGGTCAAGACCCACCCCATGATCAACCTGCTCTGGCTGGATCGGGAGCCCCGCAAGCAGCAGATCAAGGCGAGCCTGCCTCTGCTGCTCTGCTCGGACAACCAGCCGGCCGTCACCCATCTGGGCCACTACCCGCCCAAGCTGCGCCAGGCCAGGCGGGATCGCAAGATTGGCGGCGAGCCCATCATAGAGCGGCTCCACCTCTACCTCTATCAGGGCTAAGGGGCCCTTGCCCACCAGGCACAGCCCACTCACCTCACAACCCGTATCGCCCAACAACAAGGGGGAGCATCACCAGATGCTCCCCCTTGTTTCTTGCGCCGTGTCAGCCCCTCGTCAGCTCATCAGCAGGGCCCGCAGGCTCTCCACATCCAGCCCGCGCACTTCCGACTGGCCGCTCAGCAGGCCATCGGCCAGCGCCCGCTTCTCGTCGTGCAGGGCGACAATCTTCTCCTCCACCGTCTGCTCGCACACCAGGCGATAGACGGTCACCGGCTGGGTCTGCCCCATGCGGTGGGCCCGGTCGCTCGCCTGATCCTCCACCGCCGGGTTCCACCAGGGGTCGAGGTGCAGCACGGTATCGGCCTGGGTGAGGTTGAGCCCTGTGCCCCCCGCCTTGAGACTGATGAGAAACAGCGGCACCGCTTCGTGGCGAAAGCGCAGGATGGAATCCTGCCGCGCCTTGGCCGAGCAGCCACCATCCAGATAGCAATAATCCCACTGCCGCTGCTCGATGCGGGTGCGCAGCAGGCTCAGCAGATCGACGAACTGGCTGAACACCAGCACCCGATGACCGCCGTCGATGGCCTCCTCCAGCAGCGCCATCGCCTCGTCCAGCTTGCTGCTGGCCTCGGCCCACTCCGGCATCACCAGCTGGGGCGAGCAGCAGAGCCGGCGCAGCCGGGTCAGGCCGCTCAGCACGTGCATCAGGGCGCGACCATCGGCACTTTGCACCTGCTGCACCACTTCGCGCCGGGTCGCCTCGTAGAGCTGGCGCTCCGCCGGGGAGAGGCTGATGTGGTGGATGATCTCGGTCTTGTCCGGCAGCTCCGTCAGCACCTGGTGCTTGAGCCGGCGCAGGATGAAGGGGCTGATCACCGCCCGCAGCAGCGCCATGTGCTGGGGATCCTTGACCGCCTTGCCAAAGCGGCGCTTGAACTCGCCGAGGCTGCCCAGCAGCCCCGGGTTGATGAAGGTGAACAGGCTCCACAACTCCCCCAGATGGTTCTCGATGGGGGTGCCGGAGAGGGCGAGCCGAAAATCACCGTCGAGCTGGAACAGCAGCTTGGCCCGCTGGGTACCGGCGTTCTTGATCTGCTGCGCCTCATCCAGCACCATGCTGGACCAGCGCCGCGACTTGAGCGCCTCCGCCAGGCTGCCGAGCATGCCGTAGTTGAGCAGGATGATCTGCCCCGCCCTGGCCTCGCGCACCATCCCATCCCGCTCGGCGGGGTTGTCGAACACCACCACCTCCAGCTCGGGGGCGAAGCGGGCCACCTCCTCCTGCCAGTTGGTGACCACTGACTTGGGTACCACCACCAGGGCCGGCCCCAGATGCTGGCGCATGCGCAGCACAATGAGAGCCTGCAATGTCTTGCCCAGCCCCATGTCATCGGCCAGACAGGCACCGAAACCGTGATGTGCCAGGGTCGCCAGCCAGCGCACCCCCTCCTTCTGATAGTCCCGCAGCGGCCCCATCAACTCGTCCGGGCACGCCACCTCCTGTTGCCACTCCTGCTGAAGGTTCTGCCAGGCGGCATCCCCCTCGGTGGTGATGACGGAGAGCAGCCGGGTGAGCGGATAGGCCAGCTTGTTGTTGATGCGCTGCTCGTCATCCAGCATGGCCCCCAGCATGGTGAGCCGCTCCACCAGCTTGTCGCTCAGCATCAGGCTGGTCTTCTCGTCGAGCTGGACGGTGCGCTGGCCCGGCGTCAGCTGGCGCAGGATCAGGCGCAAATCGAGGATCTGGTGCTCATCGAGGGAGAGGGCCCCCTCCACCTGGAACCAGTCCTGACGCCGCTCGATGCGCAGGCTCAGCGCCGCCTCATCGAGGCTCTTCAAACGCGCGCTGTCCTGATGCCAGTGAATGACCACGCCGGCATCCACCAGCTCCGGCAAGGCGTTGACCAGCGCCAGTGCCTGCTCCCCCTCGAGCCGCCATTCGCTGCCGGGCAGCTCGATGGGCAGCTGGTTGCGCAGCAGCTGGGCCTCGCCCCGCTCGGCCGCCAGATCCCGCTGCCAGTAGTGATAATCCTTGATCCCCTGGCGCACGATGGCCTCCCCCTTGCCAAGGGGCAGCGGCGGCAGCTCCTCGAAGCGGGTCACCAGCCTGACCGCCAGCTGGCCATCCTGCCAGTCGAGCTGCACCGAGGCCACTCCGGGCCAGGGCGTCAGCTCGGCATTGCCGTGCAGCCCCGCCACCTGGCTGTGCCAGGGCAGATCCGGGATGGCATCCAGGGTGCGTTGCAACTCCGCCAGCCCCTCGGCCGGCAGGTCGGGAATGGCCTCCAGCGCCGGCAGGCGATCCTGCAGGGCCTGGGGGGTGAGGATGAGCTGCCACAGATCCTGCGCAAGCGGCAGTATGTGCGCCCCTCGTGCGGCTGCAGCCGGGCTCAACACGGCCCCCATGCCCTGCTCGGTGGCCACGATCTGCAGCAGTGGCGCCGTGATGGCGAGCTGCAGCTTCTGCCCTCTGGCATTGAACAAACGGGAGTGGTTGGCCAGCGGCGCCCACACCTCGCGCGGCAGCCGCCCCATGTTGCGCGGCAGGGTACGCACCAGCGCCCAATCCTCTTCGTCGAGCAGGGCGGCGTACTGGGTGGAGAGCAGGGCAGGATCGACCCGGCGACCGGCGGTCCACTCCCCCTTGGTGCTCTGTTTCTGGATCTTGCACTCGAGCTCGGGCCCTTCGGCGTGAAGCAGCCAGACCAGCCGCTCCTGCGGTTTGCGCACGCCGCTGGAGCGGCCCAGTCCCTGCAGCCAGTTGAGCCAGCTGGCCGAGGCGGGAGCCTTCTCCTCATCCTCAGGCGCACTCCCCTGCTCATCCGGCCCGGCGGCCCGCAGCTGCTGCATCGGGGCACGTTCTGCCCCCTGCCCCAGCAGCAGGCGCAGCAGATCCTGGCAGAAGGCCATCAAGCGGTGGCGGGGCGCGGCCTCCAGCACGTGGGAGAGATCCCACTTGTGCAGGATGGCCACCTGGGGACTCTGCTCGCCGTGCCGGGCCAGCGCACAGAGATCGAGCCAGAGGTAACCCCAATGGAGCTCCTCCAGCGGCAGTTGCAGGGTGTCGAACAGCCCGACCGCCTGGCCGTGGCGCTCCCCTGCCCACTGTCCCAGCAGATCGGCCAGCAGGGGGAACTGATTGGCCAAAGTGCGCAGCCACTTCTTGCGCTGCTCGCTGGCCAGCACGGGATCCGCCTGCTGCAACCAGCCCAGCCAGAGCAGGGCACTGAAGGTGGCAGGCAACTGACCCGCGCCCGTCGCGCCCGCTGACGCCTGCCAGGCACCCAGCGCAGCCAGCAGGCGCTCGGCCAGCGGTTGCTCGTCTTCCTGCTCCGCCAACTGCTGCAGGGCGGGCCAGTGAGTGATCGCTTCCCCGCTCGGCTCGCCGCAGAGCCATTGCCACTCGGCGGCAAAGCCCTCAGTCAGGCTGGCCAGCTCGGGCGCACAGTGCTGGGCAAGCGAGGTGAGCGGCCACTGCGGATGGGGCTCGGCATCGAGCAGGGTCTGCAGGGCGAAGTGCTGCATCAGCAACCGCTGCCACTGCGGGCTCGAGCCTGCCAGCAGCAGCTGGGCGTCGGGCAGATCGAGCAGACTCAGCAGGTCGGCCGCCAGATAGTAAGCGGGCACTTGCCCGGCCTCCCCCAGACAGAGCTCGCGCACCAGCGCCTGGGCCATCTCCTGACCGGTGACCGACGGTACCCGCGCCCAGTTCGGCATGGGGCAGTCGCCGCGGCGCACCGCCAGGATGAGTGCCAGCGTCCCCTCCGCCGTCAGGCTCCACTGCTGCTCCCCCCGCTGGCGAATCAGCCCCTGCAGCTGCAACTGACCAAGCCGATCAGGCAGGGTCTGTCCAGGCGGCAGCTGTTCTTGCAAATAACGGGTACTGGCGGTGCGCTGCAACTGCAGCTCGCCAAGCAGGGCATAACAATCTGAGGAGAGTGTGGACGCAGACATCGAGACTCACGGGCCGGTGCAAAAGCGGAATTTTAACGGGAAAGCGACTGCGGCTCGACCCTTAAGCGCGAAATAACGCAAAAAAGCTGGCGCCTGCTGGTCGGGCCGACCATGACGGCGGGACGCAGACAACCCGTCATTGCCGCCCCCGCGCCCCTGACGGGGAAACACAGGCATAAAAAAAAGGCGCCGTAGCGCCTCTTGGAAAAGATCCGGTTCTGACGTCAGCCTTCCAGCCGGGCCAGACGCTCGGCCAGCGCCTGCAGCTGCGCCTTGAGGCTCTCGACCTCCTCTTCCAGCGCGCTCAGCCTGTCCGCCGCCGGCGAGGCATAGTTGCCGGCGGGGGCCGCCTCGGCCAGCGCCTGCAGATCCACCTCGCCGCTGAACAGGTGGGCGTAACGGGACTCTCGCTTGCCCGGCTCGCGCGGCAGCTTGACCACATAGGGGCCACGCTCGATGAGGGTCGCCAGCACCGCATCCACCTCGGTCACGTCATCGAAGCTGCACAGCCGGTTGGTGCGTGAGCGCAGTTCACCCGGTGTCTGCGGGCCGCGCAGCAGCAGCTCACAGATAATGCCGAGCTCCTGGGCGGTGAACTTCAGCTCGCCAAATTCGGTGTTGCAGAAGCGATGTTGATAACGAGGCACCCGGGCGTTGAAGCCGGCGGTATTGACCACCAGCCGCTTGCGGATCAGCTCATCCACCACGGCCCGGATGTCGAGCTCGGACAGCTCGAGCACCGGCTCGCGGTTGCTCTTCTGGTTGCAGGCGTTGACCAGCGCATTGAGGGAGAGGGGGTATTGATCCGGGGTGCAGATCTCTTTTTCGATCAGACAGCCGATCACGCGGGCCTCCAACGGGCCAAGCACTAACTCCATTTCATACTCCCTACTGAACAAGACGTTGAGGGCACTATCTTAGCCATGGCGCCTCTGCCGTCCAGCAGTGGCCGCCATTTTTGCGAGGCAATGGGGCAGTTGATGAAACATCGCGCAATCGCCCCGCCACCGTCAGGAGGAGGGCTTGCGCTCCAGTGCCGTGGCCACGGATTTGGCGGCAGTGCCGGTCAGCAAGGGATCTGCCGGGTAGAGAGCCAGCGCTTCACTGCGCAGCGCCCGCGCCTCCTCTTTGCGCCCCAGCGCATCCAGCGCGATCACCATGTTGGCGTAGATATTGGCCCTCGGCGTGTGGCGCACGAAGGCTTGCCCCCAGTCTAGATAGGCCTCCAGCTCCGCCTTGTTGTTGCTCTGCAGGCCCACCGCCAGCCGCACCGAGTTGACATCAAACTCCACCCGGGTCAACCAGGTCATGGGATTGATGACATCCAGCAGCAGGGTCGGCTCCTTGTAGCCGCCGCGCTCGTACTTGGTCACCACCCAGGCGGTGTGCAGCGCCGTCAGCATGAAGGGTACCACCAGCAGGGGGATGGCGATGGCCGCGAAACGCAACAACAGCCAGGGGCGGTAGACATGCTCGCGCCAGCTGGCGCATCCCGCCTCAAGCAGCCCCTCCTCCACTTCCGCGTCCAGCACATACACCAGCATCAGCAAGGCCCACCAGAGCGCGATGGCGTGGTAAAGCGGGTATTCGGTCTGGGTGTGCAGCAGGATGGGGGTCACCAGCGCCAGCAGGGCTGTGCCCTTGCGCCAGCCGGCCCGGCTCGCCCGCCACAGCAGGGCAGCGCCCATCAGCACCATGCCCAGCATGGGGGCTATCCCCCCCTCTACCGCCCAGTAGAGGAACTCGTTGTGGGGGTGATCGAGGTTGTATTCGATCTGCACCATGGCCGGGTTCAGCGCCTTGTCGGCCATATAGTGATGGAGGAAGGTTGTTTCAAAGCTGCCATAGCCCCAGCCCACCCAGGGAGACTGGGCAATCAGCTTGGCGGCATAGGGCCAGTAGATGGAGCGCATGCCGCCGGATTGATAGGCCTCCAGCCCACGCCTGAGGCCGTCAATCCAGTATTGGGAGGCAACCCCCAGCAAGATGCCGAGCGTGACCAGTGCCAGCACCCTAGCCAGCAGACGATGACGACGCAGCTCGGGCACCAGCAGGAGCAGCGCCAGCAAGCCCCCCAACTGCCCCACCCGGGATTGCAGCACCACCAACAGCAGGCTGGCAGCCAGGATGACACCATAACGCAGCCCCTTGAGCCAGGGGTTGGCATGACCCCGCAACTCCAGCCAGCTGGCCAGCGCAAGCCCGGTCGCCATGAAACTGGCCATCACATTGGGTTGTTGAAAGATACCGTAGGGGCGATTGACGTGGGTGTCATAGCCGATCCAGTTGCCCGGTACCAGCAGGTAGTACTGCATCAGACCCAGCAGCGCCTCGATGGCCACCGCCCCCAGCAACAGATAGAGCAGCCGGTCACGGGATACCCGCGCCCGTTGCCACTGATAGAGACAGAACAGAAACAGCAGACCGGCGAACAGCCCCAGCAAACGGGGAATAGCGTAGTCTTTCAGTTCAAAGCCGGGATAGGCCATGGGCAGCAGCAGCAACAATCCCCCGAGCCAGAGCCAGCCCTGCAACGAGGAGAACACCAGCCGCTGCTGCAGCGTCACCCGCCACAGCCCCAACCCGATGACCAGGCTGGCGAAGATCCAGCCCCAGGCATTGAACGGCAGATAGAGCCCGGCTCCACCAGGATTGTGCATGAAAAAATGCATGCCCAGCAACCAGTACAGAGCGCTGACAGCTGCAAAGAGACCCGTATTGGTCATCTTCCTTGATCCCCTTTATGTTGTTGAGCAATGTTCATACGTCAATGCCGCTGATGCAAACATCAAAAAAAGGGGGGCCATAGCCCCCCGTTTCTTATTTCATTTTGTCATCATACCTGTTCTGGCCGGCGAAAAGCATGTCGAGCCAGTACGATGCCGATCCCCAGCATACCGCCAAGCAAGGTGGCCAGCACTACCACCAGAGGACGCTTGGGTTTGTCACGGCTCAGTGGTTCATCTGGTGCATCCAGATAGGAGAAAGGACGAAATGCAATTCCTTCCATAGAGATGCTTTTTAAACGAGCCATCTTTACCTGCAGAGATTGCAATTTGGGTTGATAAACCTCGAGGTCGATGGATTTCAGTAATGAAAGCTTTTCTTCCAAACCTTTCGAGCCCAGAGAAATGAGGAAACGATCTGGCGCGTTATAGTTCTCCAATGGAGCGCTGACGCCTGCCGCCTTGGCAACTTTGTTGGCCATCACCAATTCTACTATTTCCTGTTGCAGGGCTTGTTTTGTGTCCTCCTGCATGACCCGATACTCCGTGTTCATACCATACAGCTGCAGATCACGCTGTTCAGCGAGTCGGTGTATCAACTGCTTTTGTTGCAACTTGACAATGTAGTCAATATACCCCTTCAACATTGCCAGCGACCTCTCGGAGGTAGGGGCAGCAAACTTGAGCTCAATACCTGGTATTTCCCCCTTCTTGTCTACAGGCTGAGCCGTTACAAATTTACTCCAGTCGCGCAACCAACGTAACTGCGCCTTGCCATCCAGCCCATGGCTTTTTACCACTTCGGCAAATAAAGGACTAGCTTTGAGATAATCACGGCGATTCTCGTAACTGTTGAACTCCTGAATAAACTCCAGATAAAGATCTTCTCCGCTGGGAAAACCGTCAAGACCCAATGCAGTTGCCTGCTTCGAAACTTTCCGCATCGGTGTCATGTCCTCAGGCTTAGGCGCGACAACCACTGCCGAAGCGGACCACTGCTGTGGAGCCAACAGCGCATAAGAGATACCACCCACAGCAAATACGCCAGCAATAAGCACTATCAACAGTTTCTGGCGCCACAACACCAGCATCAGCTCATGCAGATTGATCTCATCATTGGAGGGTGGCTGCCATCCCCGGGGCAGTTGGGTATCTGAACCATCAAGCATATTTTTATTCATATTGAGCCCTAAAGGTGAAGTCATAGCCAGAAAGGTGCGTTGCGATCTTTTGCAGAAAGAATCAATGGAACCTGATCCAAGATGGGCCACTCAATCGCCAAGGTCGGATCGGACCAGTTGAGGGTAGCCTCAAGTTCAGGCGCATAATAATCGGTGCACTTGTACAGCACATGAGCCTCCTCGCTCATCACATAAAAACCATGGGCAAAACCGGGTGGGATCCACAATGATGCGCCCTCTGCAGCTGAAAGCCGAGCGCCAACCCATTTCCCATAAGTAGTACTCTTCTCTCGCAGATCTACCGCTACATCAAAAATGGTACCTGCAATAACCTGTACTAACTTACCCTGCGGTTTTTGTCGCTGATAATGCAGCCCGCGCAATGTCCCTTGCCGAGAGCGGCTCAGATTGTCCTGAACGAAACCAAAATCTCCGCATCTACGGGTAAACAGGTCGTGGCGGAAGAGCTCCATGAAATCACCCCGCTCGTCGTAATGACGCTGATGAATGATCTGAACCACATCCGGAATCTTCAATGAAATAAAGTGCATAGGTGCTTTCTTGGGGGTTGTGGGCAAGGATATATCACCCCATGGTGTAGATCATCAATCTCAATTGGGATGCATTTTACCAAAAGGCTCTTGAAGCAGACGCAATAGATAGGTGCCATAACCGCTTTTTGCCAGGGGTTGTGCCAATGCCTCCAGCTCCTGATCGGACACCCAGCCATGACGCCAAGCAATCTCCTCCGGCGCCGACACCTTAAGGCCCTGGCGTTTTTCCAGGGTCTGAATGAAGCTGCTTGCCTCCTGCAGGCTGTCGTGGGTACCGGTGTCGAGCCATGCCGAACCACGTCCCATAAAACAGACATCCAGAGTGCCTTTCGCCAAATAATGCAGATTGACATCGGTGATTTCGAGTTCTCCCCGCGCCGAAGGGCGTAGTATTCGTGCAATCTCACTCGCCGTGGCATCGTAAAAATAGATGCCTGTCACCGCATACTGACTCGCCGGAGCGCTCGGTTTCTCGACAATCGTCTCTATCCGTCCCTGCTCGTCAAACCCCAGCACGCCATAGCGCTCTGGATCCAGTACATGATAGGCAAACAGGGTAGCCCCTTGTTCCTTGGCACAGGCACGTTGCAACTGATGAGGTAACTCTGCACCATAAAAAATGTTATCTCCCAAGATGAGGCAGCAGGGACTGCCTGCCAGAAAAGGCTCAGCGATGAGCAACGCCTGTGCCAGTCCGGCGGGCTTCTCCTGCACTGCATAGCTGAAGCGCATCCCCCACTGGCTGCCATCACCCAACAACCGTTCGAAACGGGGCAGATCCAGCGGCGTACTGATGATCAGGATGTCACGGATACCTGCCTGCATCAGGGTTGATAGGGGGTAATAGATCATGGGTTTATCGTATACCGGCAGCAGTTGCTTACTGATGGCAAGTGTTGCCGGATAGAGGCGGGTGGCTGAGCCACCGGCCAGAATGACGCCTTTACGTTGATGCATAGCACGCCTCGAGAAGGACGGTGGGAATGATTCTTGCTCGGTTCACGTCTGCTTCCCTTCGCATTGACTGACAAGCCAGCGGGTCATCAGCACCTGCCATGTCGGGATGTGAATGCCAAAGGTGGCAGAGAACCGCCGACAATAAAGCCTTGAGTTGGACGGCCTACGGGCCGCCTGGGGCCAACTTGCTGAAGAAACGGGATTCACTGGGACGGGTTGTGCCAGCAGACCAAGCCGACAACCTTCCTCTACTAAGGCCGAGGCAAAGCCATACCAACTCGTCTCACCGGCAGAGCTCAGATGATAAAGCCCACATTTGTCTGGTGCCTTCACGACCTCCTCTAGTGCTAGGAGGACGGATGTTGCCAGCCAATCAACCTGCGTTGGTGCCCCCCATTGATCTGCTACCACCTCAAGGCATTGGCGTGCTTTAGCTCGGTGCAACACGGTACGGGCAAAGTGCCCCCCCTCCCCGCCATAAAGCCAGCTGGTACGCACGATCAGATGATAAGGACAAAACTCCTGAACGACCTGCTCTCCGGCCAGCTTGCTGGCACCATAGACATTGAGCGGAAATGGCACATCAGCTTCGCACCAGGGATCACAGCCTGAACCATCGAACACATAATCAGTGGAGAAGTGCACCAGCAAGACCCCCCTAGTATTGGCCTCGCGGGCAAGCAGTGCTACCGCCTGATGATTGATGCGATAAGCACGCTCAGACTGGCTCTCTGCAAGATCGACGGCAGTGAAGGCTGCTCCATTGAGGATCACATCAGGCTGATGGCGATCCAAGGCGCCGATCAGTGTATCGGGATCGGTGATGTCGCACTCCACCTTGCCAAGTGCGACTACCTGCCAATCTGGATAATACCGGCACAGGGCAGAAAAAAGCGCTCGTCCTAGTTGACCACGAGCGCCTAGCAACAAAATACGCATCTGGGATTACCGTGCGCCAAAACCGGTCAGTATGGTTCGGATGGTCTTGAACACGATAAGTACATCCAGCCAGAGGGAGAAATGCTTGATGTAGTAAAAATCGTGCTCAATCTTGATCCGAGTGTCATCGGCATCGGCCGCATAGCCGTGTACCACCTGTGCCCAACCACTGATCCCGGGCCGCACGATATGGCGATACATGTAGAAGGGGATCTCCCGCTCGAACTGATCGACGAAGGTGCGCTGCTCCGGTCTCGGCCCGATCAGGCTCATGTCCCCTTTAAGGACGTTGAAAAACTGCGGCAACTCGTCGATACGAAGCTTGCGGATCACCTTGCCCACCCGAGTGACGCGCATATCGCCATCCTGAGCAAACTGTGCACCGTGTTGTTCAGAGTTTTGACACATACTGCGGAACTTGTAGATACGAAAATCCTTGTTGCCCTTCCCTACCCGATTTTGCAGAAACATCACGGGGCCCGGGCTCTCCAGCTTGATAAGAATGGCCGTCATCAACATCAAGGGGGAGAAGAGCGGGATTGCTATCAACGCGGCCAGGATGTCCATTCCCCGCTTGATGAATGCATAGACGGGGGACGGCAAAAGGGAGCCTAGCTGGTTCTCATGGAGATGGTCGATCTTCACCCGTCCGGTCAGGGTCTCGCTGATCTGCTTGATGTGATAGACAGGGATGTGAGCCAAGGCACAACGCGCCAGAAAACGCTCCCACTCTCCTGCCAGCTTCTCATCACGCAGATCGGCAACCACGGCATCATATCGCACAGCACCTAAATCAGGCCGATCCAGCAAACGCCACTCTACACAAGTATGTTGAGTTAAGGCCTGATAATCACCAAAGGGCAGCAAGGCATACTTGGGTGTCCGGTAGCGGCGCCCAATGAAGTAGGCCAACCAGCAGCAGAGCAAGGCCACTACATACGATTCGAACAACACCTGACGGCTGTAAGGCAGGCGCAGGAAGAAGAGAATGCCAACCAAAGCACCATAGAGGGTCGTCACCGTGGGAATCATATAGGCAACCGGACTGGCCCCTGGGTAGCGCAGGAAGCGGTGCAGCACAATTCCAGTCAGCAGAAACGCCACGAAGGCACCCACCAGGGTGTTGACCCTCACAGCATTGTGCACGTCCCAGAAATCCCACCCCCAGCGTTCAATGGCTGGCAGACACACCGCCAATAAAGCCCCCAAAAAAAACAAGGAGATGGGATTGAGAATAATCAGCTCATACCAGCGAGAATGCCTACGTTCAGGACTTCTAGTCAAAACGCACTCCTTTGAACTTGTTATGAATAAGCATAAAAGCGGCTGTACATGCATAGTGCAGCCAATAGTAAAATGCTGGTAACAAAGACAACTTGAGTATTCTTCTGTAAATATGCCACTGCCACGAGGCAGCCTTCAGTTTGTTGGAGGACAATGACCCCTCTGCACGCCGGTAATATGCCAGGGGTTGCTTGATGCAGTATCCTCGCTTGGCGCGAGCCATGACTTCAAGCCACATGACATAATCTTCATGCCCAACCCTCTGCTGGCTAAAAGAACCCAACTTGCTTCGGTTATAGACACCGGTCAAATTGCCGATGTTGTTGCTCTTAAGCATGTCACTAAATGTAAATTGTTCTTTTCGTTGACATTTTCCAACAATATTGGAGGCTGTGCCAGAAAAAATGAAGTAATCTGAACAAACAACATCATAGCCATTGAGCAGGCAATTACGCTGGAGTTCCAGTTTTTGTGGATGCCAAACATCGTCACTGTCCAGAAATGCGACATATTCACCGTCTGCCATGGTAATAGCCTGATTACGTGCAGCCGCGACCCCCCCATTTCTTGCCATATGATGGTAAATCACTCTGGAATCACGATGTACATACGTCTCAACAACTTCCCGAGTGGTGTCAGTGGACGCATCATCGATGACATACAACGTCCATGAAGAGTATGTTTGTGCCAACACGGATTCAATGCTCTGCCCTATGGTTGCAGATGCATTGAACGCCGGCATAATGATTGAGAAATGATCGGATTTCATAGTTCAAGCAATTTTTTTGGCAACTGATATGGCATCGAGCATGGAGTCTTCGATAGAGCAGTACTTCCAATCCCCATAGCGACCAATGGAGTAGATCCCCAGACTTTCGAGGTCACTTTTCACCTCATCCTTCACGCCAGAAAGCTCGCTGTTCACGTGTACATAGGCTGGGTCCATGACAATGTGGCATGAGGACAGCAAGAGATGATCTGCAATGATACCTGCGGCCTTGAGCCCTTCTAGTGTTGCTGCAAGCTGCGCATCCACATCGATGTCATCGTGCGGACCATAACCAATTTCGACGTACAGACTGAGCCGTTCATCATCGAGGATATTGTTGTAAAAACCAACCCGGTAAAAGTTGTACTTCTTCTCAGGGAAATAGGCCCAATGCACCTCATCATAGATAGATGCTTTATCAAAGCCGAGGTTGAAGACCAGTACCTTGTTCCAGGAAAGTCTGTCCACAAAATGCTGATAGTCGATGTCATCAATGGTGGAAAGGAAACGATTCAAAGGCATCGAATTGATGAGGTAGTCGTAGGAGATCCGACGATGGGTCGTGATGGCAATCTTCGCCTTTGCGTCAATAGAAACCACTTGCTCATTCAAAAACACATTATCTTGCGGCAGATCCTGAGCCAGTGCATCGACAAACACTTTGGCCCCTTTTTTTGGATACAGGAAAGTGGAGTTGTAGCTTCCCTGATACTGTTGCTTGAAGTTGCGAATAATTTGCTCAAGGTTTGCATAGGGGAAGAAACGCCCCATTGCATCCGTATCGAGAGAGTTCAAGTCACAGGCATAAAGTTTCTCATTATATGGCTTGAGGAATTTCTCTGTAATGGATTTACCAAACTTGCCATACAACATGTCTAGGAAAGAGTCATAAACCTCTTTTTCTTCACGAAAGTAGAGGTCGTAGAGACACTCAATAAACTCTTCCTTTTCCAGCTGATGAATGT
>NZ_NEVB01000017.1:0-14245 GCF_002259925.1 Aeromonas sp. A35_P
GCAGTTAAGACAGTTGAGGCAGTTGAGGCAGTTGAGGCAGTTGAGGCAGTTGAGGCAGTTGAGGCAGTTGAGGCAGTTGAGGCAGTATCAGAATCAACTAAAAGAAAAGCCGGGACAAGCCCGGCTTTTTCTTTTATCACTCAGCAGCTGCTTCAGCAGCGGCCGGGCGGTCTACCAGCTCAATGTAAGCCATAGGGGCGTTGTCGCCAGCACGGAAACCGCATTTCAGAATGCGAGTATAACCGCCGGCGCGCTCCAGGTAGCGCGGGCCCAGTTCATTGAACAGCTTAGCCACGATCGCGTTATCGCGAGTACGGGCAAATGCCAGGCGACGATTAGCAACGCTATCAGTCTTGGCAAGGGTGATCAGCGGTTCAACTACACGACGCAGCTCTTTTGCCTTAGGCAGAGTCGTCTTGATGATCTCATGACGAACCAGGGAGCTGGCCATGTTGCGGAACATAGCCTGACGATGGCTGCTGTTCCGGTTCAGTTGACGACCACTCAAACGATGGCGCATGACCTTATCCTTCTAACTAAATCTGTGAAACCCGTAATCTGGATTACTCGTCAGCGATGCTGGCGGGCGGCCAGTTCTCAAGGCGCATGCCAAGAGACAGACCACGGGAGGCCAACACGTCCTTGATCTCAGTCAGGGACTTCTTACCGAGGTTAGGAGTCTTAAGCAACTCAACTTCGGTACGCTGTACCAGATCACCAATATAGTGGATAGCTTCTGCCTTCAGACAGTTCGCAGAACGAACTGTCAGCTCCAAATCATCGACAGGACGCAGCAGAATCGGATCAAACTCGGGTTTCTCTTCTTTCTTCTCGGGCACGCTGACATCGCGCAGATCCACGAAGGCTTCCAGTTGCTCGGCCAGAATAGTGGCAGAACGACGGATGGCCTCTTCAGGATCCAGGGTACCATTGGTCTCCATGTCGATGACCAGCTTGTCCAAGTCGGTACGCTGCTCAACCCGTGCTGCCTCAACATTGTAGGCAATACGAACGATGGGGCTGAACGCGGAGTCCAGCAGCAGGCGACCGATAGGACGCTCTTCATCATCGTTGTGAACACGAGCAGAAGCAGGCACATAACCACGACCGCGCTGAACTTTCAGGCGCATGCTGATTTCAGCATTGGCACCAGTCAGGTGGCAGATTACGTGCTCCGGGTTTACGATCTCGACTTCATCACCGTGAGTGATATCACCAGCGGTAACGGGGCCTGTTCCAGACTTGGTCAGGGACAGAGTTACCTCGTCCTTGCCTTCCAGCTTCACAGCGATACCTTTCAGGTTGAGCAGGATTTCAAGAATGTCTTCCTGTACACCTTCTTTGCTGCTGTACTCATGCAGTACACCGTCAATTTCGACTTCAGTAACTGCACAACCGGGCATAGAAGACAGCAAAATACGACGCAGGGCGTTGCCCAGCGTGTGACCAAAGCCACGCTCGAGTGGCTCAAGAGTCACTTTCGCATGAGTCGGGCTAACTTGCTCGATGTCAACTAGCCGCGGTTTAAGAAAATCTGTTACAGAACCCAGCATTGTGTCCTCTCTTTAGAAGCTAGCTTTACTTGGAGTAAAGCTCGACGATCAGCTGTTCGTTAATGTCGGCAGACAGGTCGGAACGCTCTGGCAGACGCTTGAAAGCACCTTCCATTTTAGCGGCATCAACCTCTACCCAAGTCGGCTTCTCGCGCTGACCAGCAACCTCAAGGGCCGCTTTGATACGCGCTTGCTTCTTAGCCTTCTCACGAACGCAGATCACGTCCTCAGGGGAAACCTGGAAAGAAGGAATGTTCACAACGCGACCGTTTACCATGATGGCCTTGTGGCTCACCAGCTGACGAGATTCAGCGCGGGTAGCACCGAAGCCCATGCGGTAGACGACGTTGTCCAGACGACCTTCCAGCAGCTGCAACAGGTTTTCACCGGTGTTACCCTTTTGACGGGCAGCGTCGCGGTAGTAGTTGCGGAACTGTTTTTCCAATACGCCGTAGATACGACGAACTTTTTGTTTCTCGCGCAGCTGAACACCGTAGTCAGACAGACGCGCTTTACGCGCACCGTGTTGACCAGGAACGGTGTCAATCTTGCACTTAGAATCAATCGCACGAACACCAGACTTCAGGAAGAGGTCGGTGCCCTCACGACGGCTAAGCTTAAGCTTAGGACCGATATATCTTGCCATCTTCTTTCTCCAACAATCCTAGACCAAGTAGCTACAGCGTTACACGCGGCGCTTCTTGGGAGGACGACAACCGTTGTGCGGGATCGGAGTCACATCAGTAATGTTAGTGATGCGGAAACCAGCCGCGTTCAGAGCGCGGATGGAAGACTCACGACCGGGACCCGGACCTTTAACCATGACTTCCAGGTTCTTCACGCCATATTCTTTGGCCATCTCACCAGCGCGCTCGGCAGCTACCTGAGCAGCGAACGGGGTGGACTTACGAGAACCACGGAAACCGGAACCACCAGAAGTAGCCCAAGACAGAGCGTTGCCCTGACGGTCAGTAATGGTCACGATTGTGTTGTTGAAAGATGCATGAACGTGCGCAATACCGTCGCTCACTTGCTTTTTAACGCGCTTGCGAGCACGAGTCGGAGTTTTAGCCATTTTCTACCTTCCCGTTACTTCTTGATAGCCTTGCGCGGACCCTTACGGGTACGAGCGTTGGTCTTGGTACGTTGACCACGAACAGGCAGGCTACGACGGTGACGCAAACCACGGTAGCAACCCAGATCCATCAATCGCTTGATGTTCATGGAAATCTGACGACGCAGGTCACCTTCAACGGTGAATTTACCTACTTGTTCACGCAGACTCTCGATCTGAGCTTCGTCCAGGTCTTTAATTTTCACATTCTCAGCGATACCGGCTGCGGCACAGATGGCCTTGGAGCGGGTACGACCGACGCCATAAATAGCAGTCAAAGCGATGACTGCATGCTTATGGTCAGGAATGTTAATGCCAGCGATACGGGCCACTATTCACTCCTACATATAGTAGATTACGACCACCACAAAGCCCGTGAGCGGATACGTGGCGGTCAACCAATACACAACAAAAGTTGGCTGGCTATATTAGCCAGCACAACTATTTGTTGCAAGTACTAACCGTAAAAAATTAGCCTTGGCGCTGTTTATGCTTTGGCTCGCTGCAAATCACACGCACCACACCGTGACGCTTGATGATTTTGCAGTTACGGCAGATTGCCTTAACGGAAGCACGAACTTTCATTGCTTAACTCCGTAACTACGCCGACCTTTAGCGGCCGTAGCCCTTCAGGTTGGCCTTCCTCAGGACGTCGCCATATTGATGAGACATCATATGGGTCTGAACCTGAGCCATGAAGTCCATGATAACTACCACAATAATCAGCAGCGAGGTGCCACCGAAATAGAACTGAACGTTCCAGGCAGTCATCAGGAACTGGGGTACCAGACAGATAAAGGTTATATAGAGTGCACCTGCCAATGTCAGGCGAGTCATAACCTTATCGATATAACGTGCTGTCTGCTCGCCCGGGCGGATCCCCGGGATAAAGGCTCCACTCTTCTTCAGGTTATCTGCTGTCTCGCGGGGGTTGAACACCAGCGCGGTATAGAAGAAGCAGAAGAAGATAATGGCTGCTGCATAGAGCATCTCATACAAGGGCTGACCCGGCTGCAGGACCATAGAGACCTGTTGCAGGATATCGGCGACCTTGCCCTCGCCCTGACCAAACCAAGAGGTAATGGTCCCCGGGAAGAGGATGATGCTGGATGCGAAAATCGCAGGAATCACACCGGCCATATTCACTTTCAACGGCAGGTGTGTGCTTTGCGCTGCGAATACCTGGCGGCCTTGTTGACGCTTGGCATAGTTCACGACGATACGACGCTGACCACGCTCCACGAACACCACAAAGTAAGTCACTGCGAAAACAATCAAGCCCAGCAACAACAACAGCAGGATGTGCAATTCCCCTTGACGTGCCTGTTCGGCCGTAGCGCCAATGGCATGAGGCAGACCAGCAACGATACCTGTGAAGATAATCAACGAGATACCATTACCAATCCCACGCTCGGTAATCTGCTCACCCAACCACATCAAGAACATGGTACCGGTGACCAGACTCACAACGGCTGTGAAATAGAAGCCCAAACCCGGATGAGTCACGAGTCCCTGCATCATATTCGGCAGACCGGTTGCAATACCAATGGCCTGGAAAGTTCCCAAAACCAGCGTGCCCCAACGGGTATATTGGCTAATCTTGCGACGGCCGGATTCACCTTCTTTCTTGAGTTCAGCAAGAGCGGGGTGAACCACAGTCAGCAGCTGGATGATGATCGAGGCCGAAATGTACGGCATGATCCCCAGCGCAAGAATAGAAGCACGCGAGAGTGCACCACCACTGAACATGTTGAACATCTCAATGATGGTGCCCTTCTGTTGTTGGAACAACTCGGCCAGTACGGCGGCGTCAATACCAGGAATCGGCACATAAGAGCCTGCACGGAAAACGATAATCGCCCCGAGAACGAAGAGCAGACGGCTCTTCAGTTCACTCAGACCACCCTGTGCTTTAACATCCAATCCTGGTTTCTTAGCCATTGTACTGATTATTCCTCGATTTTACCGCCAGCGGCCTCGATGGCTGCACGTGCACCCTTGGTGACGGACAGACCACGAACGGTCACAGCACGGTCAATGTTGCCAGACAGAACAACTTTAGCGAACACGATGTTTTTGGTAATAACACCGGCTTGCTTCAGAGTGCTCACGTCGACCACATCACCTTCTACCAGGGCGATTTCGTTCAGGCGAACTTCGGCAGAAACCAAAGATTTGCGAGAGAAGAAACCGAACTTCGGCAGACGGATTTTCAAAGGCATCTGGCCGCCTTCGAAACCGTTGCGGACTTTGCCGCCACCGGAACGAGAGGTTTGACCTTTAACACCACGACCACCGGTCTTGCCCAGACCAGAACCGATACCACGGCCCGGACGGTGCTTAACGCGCTTGGAACCAGCGGCCGGAGACAGAGTATTCAGACGCATGCTTAGCCCTCCACCTTAACCATGTAATAAACCTGGTTGATCATGCCGCGTACGCAAGGAGTATCTTCCAGCTCAACGGTGTGACCAATGCGACGCAGACCCAGACCACGCAGAGTCGCCTTGTGCTTTGGCAGACGGCCGATAGAGCTGCGAGTTTGAGTTACTTTTACAGTGTTAGCCATGTCGCATTACCCCAGAATTTCTTCAACGCGCAGACCACGCTTAGCAGCGATCTGTTCCGGGGATTGACCCTGAACCAGAGCGTCTACAGTGGCGCGAACAACGTTGATTGGGTTGGTGGAACCGTAGGTCTTAGCCAGCACGTTGTGGATACCAGCAACTTCCAGAACAGCACGCATAGCGCCGCCTGCGATGATACCAGTACCTTGAGAGGCCGGCTTCATGAACACGGTGGAACCGGAGTGAACACCTTTCACCGGGTGGTGCAGGGTGCCGTTGTTCAGCTCAACCTTGTTCAGGTTACGCTTAGCCTGTTCCATCGCTTTTTGAATAGCGGCCGGAACTTCACGGGCTTTACCGTAACCGTAACCTACACGGCCGTTACCATCACCCACCACGGTCAGCGCGGTGAAGGACATGATACGACCACCTTTAACAGTTTTCGAAACACGGTTTACTGCAATCAGCTTTTCTTGCAGTTCGCCGGCTTGAGATTCGACTTTAGCCATCTTCGACTCCTAGCTTAGAACTGAAGACCAGCGTCACGTGCAGCAGCTGCCAGAGCAGCGATGCGACCGTGATACTTGAAACCGGAACGATCGAAAGATACGTTCTGAACGCCTTTGGCAATGGCACGCTCGGCGATAGCCTTACCTACAGCGGTAGCAGCATCTGCGTTACCGGTGTATTTCAGAGCTTCACAGATGGCCTTCTCTACTGTGGAAGCAGAGGCCAGAACTTCGGAACCGTTGGCTGCAATAACCTGCGCATAGATGTGACGCGGGGTACGGTGAACAACCAGACGGGTAGCTCCCAGTTCCTGCATCTTTTTCCGAGCACGAGTAGCACGACGGAGACGAGCTGCTTTCTTGTCCATAGTGTTACCTTACTTCTTCTTAGCTTCTTTAGTACGCACTTGCTCGTTGGCATAGCGTACACCCTTGCCCTTGTAGGGCTCCGGAGCGCGGTAAGCACGGATATCGGCGGCGACTTGGCCAACCAGCTGCTTGTCGACACCACGCAGAACGATTTCTGTGGCAGTCGGGCACTCAGCGGTCACACCAGCCGGCAGCGCATGCTCTACCGGGTGAGAGAAGCCCAGAGCCAGCGCAACAGCATTGCCCTTGATGGAGGCTTTATAACCTACACCAACCAGCTGCAGCTTGCGCTCGAAGCCTTGGGTAACACCGATTACCATGTTGTTGACCAATGCACGGGCAGTACCGGCCTGAGCGTCAGCACCAGCGATGCCGTCGCGCGGGGCGAACTTCAGTACATTGTCTTCTTTGGTCACTTCTACACCGGCGTGAATAGAGCGAACCAGGGAACCTTTACCACCTTTGATGGACAGTTCCTGGCCGTTCAGAGTCACCTCTACGCCAGCAGGAATAGTGACGGGTGCCTTAGCAACACGAGACATTTCCTACCTCCTATTAAGCGACGTAGCAGATGATCTCACCGCCCATGCTTGCTTTACGGGCAGCACGGTCAGTCATCACACCTTTAGACGTGGACACGATAGCAACACCGAGACCGCCCATAACTTTCGGCAGATCAGTAGTGCGCTTGTAAATACGCAGGCCGGGACGGCTCACGCGTTGGATCAGTTCTACAACCGGCTTGCCCTGGAAATATTTCAGTTCAATTTCCAGTTCCGGTTTCACGTCACCAGCTACGGAGTAGCCAGCGATGTAACCTTCTTCTTTCAGCACTTTGGCAATAGCCACTTTCAGCTTGGAAGAAGGCATGGAAACCGCAACTTTGCTCGCCGCCTGACCGTTACGGATGCGGGTCAGCATATCCGCGATCGGATCTTGCATGCTCATAGTCTAACTCCCGAGATTCTTTACCAAGAGGCCTTTTTCAGGCCCGGAATTTCGCCCTTCATGGCATGCTCACGCACCTTGATGCGGGACAGACCAAACTTACGCAGGAAACCGTGCGGACGACCAGTAATGTTGCAACGGTTACGCTGACGGGACGGACTGGAATCACGGGGCAGCTGTTGCAGTTGCAGAACAGCATCCCAACGCGCTTCTTCAGAAGCGTTCATATCAACGATGATAGCTTTGAGCTCGGCACGCTTGGTCGCGTACTTGGCTACCAGCTTCGCACGCTTTACTTCACGTGCTTTCATGGATGTTTTAGCCATAACCCTAACCTTACTTGCGGAATGGGAAGTTAAAGGCAGCCAGCAGAGCACGGCCTTCTTCATCGGTATTCGCGGAAGTGGTGATGGTGATATCCAGACCACGAACGCGATCGACCTTGTCATAGTCGATTTCCGGGAAGATGATTTGCTCACGCACGCCCATGGAGTAGTTACCACGACCGTCGAACGCTTTAGCGTTCAGGCCACGGAAGTCACGGATACGCGGTACGGAGATGCAAATCAGCCGTTCCAGGAACTCCCACATACGCTCGCCACGCAGGGTTACTTTACAACCTATCGGGTAGCCTTCACGAATCTTGAAGCCCGCAACAGATTTGCGAGCTTTGGTGATCAGCGGCTTCTGACCGGAAATGGCAGCCATATCGGCAGCAGCATTTTCCAGCAATTTCTTGTCAGAGATCGCTTCACCAACACCCATGTTCAGGGTGATTTTCTCGATCCGAGGGACTTGCATGATAGTCTTGTAACCGAACTGCTTGGTCAGTTCATTTACTACATCTGATTTGTAGTAATCATGCAGTTTCGCCATCGTTAAACTCCAATTACTTCACAAGTTCGCCGGTGGATTTGAAGAAACGAACTTTTTTGCCGTCTTCAATCCGGAAACCAACGCGGTCAGCTTTGCCAGTGGCAGAGTTGAACAGCGCTACGTTAGATACATCGATGGGGGCTTCTTTGGTGACGATACCGCCAGCCTGACCCAGTGCGGGTACCGGCTTCTGGTGTTTCTTCACCTGGTTGATGCCTTCCACGATTACCTTACCTTTAGCAATCAGAACTTGAGTGACTTTGCCACGCTTGCCCTTGTCTTTGCCGGTAAGAACAATCACTTCGTCTTCGCGACGGATTTTAGCTGCCATCGTTCGACTCCTTACAGTACTTCGGGTGCCAGGGACACAATCTTCATGAACTTCTCATTACGCAGTTCACGGGTCACCGGGCCAAAAATACGAGTACCGATCGGCTGCTGGTTGTTGTTAAGCAACACAGCCGCATTGTTGTCGAAACGGATGACAGAGCCGTCCGGACGACGAACTCCTTTACGGGTGCGTACGACCACCGCGTTATACACATCACCTTTCTTCACTTTACCGCGAGGAATAGCTTCCTTGATGGAAACCTTGATGATGTCGCCGATGCCGGCGTAACGGCGGTGCGAACCACCCAGAACCTTAATACACATTACACTGCGAGCGCCGGAGTTGTCGGCAACACCCAGCATACTTTGCATCTGGATCATCTTAGTGCTCCGCTTTGTTTACTTCTTATCCCTCTCGGGATCTGGCTGCCTTCAAAAGGCGCGAAACTATAACACAGGATTTTTAGAAAAGGTAGCCTAAAAAACAAACGGCCCCGTCAAGGGGCCGTTTAGACTACAAAGTACCGATTAGGCCTTTTCTACAACGGCAACCAGGGTCCAGGACTTGGTCTTGGACAGCGGGCGGCATTCGCGGATTTCCACGAGGTCGCCAGCTTTGCATTCGTTGTTTTCGTCATGCACGTGCAGCTTGGTAGTGCGCTTGATGATCTTACCGTAGATCGGGTGCTTTACCTTGCGCTCGATGGCGACAGTGATGGACTTGTCCATCTTGTCGCTGATTACACGACCCTGCAGAGTACGGATTTTATCAGTCATTACGCACCTGCCTTCTCAGTCAGTACAGTCTTGATACGTGCGACGTCACGACGCACTTGTTTCAGAGTGTGAGTCTGAGCCAGCTGGCCGGTGGAAGCTTGCATGCGCATGTTGAATTGCTCGCGCAGCAGGCCCAGCAGC
Source organism: Aeromonas sp. A35_P (assembly GCF_002259925.1). NCBI lineage: Bacteria > Pseudomonadati > Pseudomonadota > Gammaproteobacteria > Aeromonadales > Aeromonadaceae > Aeromonas > Aeromonas sp. A35_P. The sequence goes on from NZ_NEVB01000017.1 coordinate 9,185, forward strand.
TCCTGGTTCAGTTCTTCGACGCTCTTTTGACGCAGATCTTGGGCTTTCATCACATCACCGTCTTAATTACGAAAGTGGTCTGAACAGACAGCTTGGCTGCGGCCAGGGCGAACGCTTCACGCGCCAGAGCCTCAGGTACACCGTCCATCTCGTACAGAACCTTGCCAGGCTGGATCGGGCAAACCCAGTATTCCACGTTACCCTTACCTTTACCCATACGAACTTCGAGGGGCTTTTCGGTAATCGGCTTGTCCGGGAACACACGGATCCAGATCTTACCCTGACGCTTAACGTGACGGGTCATGGCACGACGGGCTGCTTCGATTTGACGAGCAGTCAGCTGGCCACGGGATGTCGCCTTCAGGCCAAAGGTACCGAAGGATACTTCGTTACCAGAGTTGGCCAGACCGCGGTTACGACCCTTGTGGGTCTTGCGGAATTTAGTACGCTTTGGTTGCAACATTTACCGAATCTCCTTACTTGGCAGCGCGGCGCTTGTTGTCACGCTTGGGCTTCGCAGGAGCTTGCTCTTGAGCAGCGGCAGCGTTGACAGCAGCCAGACCGCCCAGAACTTCGCCCTTGAAGATCCAAACTTTAACGCCGATCACACCGTAAGTGGTGTGGGCTTCAGAAGTTGCGTAGTCGATGTCGGCACGCAGGGTGTGCAGAGGCACACGACCTTCACGGTACCATTCGGTACGCGCGATTTCAGCGCCGCCCAGACGACCGGAAACTTCCACCTTGATGCCCTTGGCACCCAGACGCATGGCGTTTTGTACGGCGCGCTTCATAGCACGACGGAACATTACGCGACGCTCCAGCTGGGAAGTGATGCTGTCGGCAACCAGTTTGCCATCCAGCTCCGGCTTGCGGACTTCGGAAATGTTGATCTGAGCAGGCACGCCAGCAATAGTGGCTACAGCTTTGCGCAGTTTTTCAACGTCTTCGCCTTTCTTACCGATCACAACACCCGGACGAGCGGTGTGAATGGTCACACGGATGCTCTTGGCCGGACGCTCGATGGTGATCTTGGACAAGGACGCGTTTTTCAGTTCCTTGGTCAGGAACTGGCGTACTTGAAAATCGCTGTACAGGTTGTCAGCGAAGTCTTTGGTGTTCGCGAACCAGGTAGAATTCCAAGGCTTGGTAATACCCAGGCGAATGCCATTAGGATGTACTTTCTGACCCATTGCTTATCTCCCAGCCTTAGCGTCGGATACCACTACGGTGATGTGAGCGGTACGCTTGAGGATACGATCCGCGCGACCTTTGGCACGAGGACGGATGCGCTTCATGGAGGGACCTTCGTCGACCATGATAGTAGCAACACGCAGGGCGTCGATGTCGGCGCCTTCGTTGTGCTCAGCGTTTGCAATGGCAGATTCCAGCACTTTCTTCACCAGAACTGCAGCCTTTTTCGGGCTGAAGGTCAGGATGTTCAGAGCCTTGTCTACGGACAGACCACGTACTTGATCGGCTACCAGACGAGCTTTCTGGGCAGAAGTACGGGCATAACGGTGTTTAGCGATAGCTTCCATCATTTATCCCTTAGCGCTTCTTAGCCTTCTTATCAGCAGCATGGCCGCGATAAGTACGAGTAGGTGCGAATTCACCCAGTTTGTGACCGATCATTTCTTCGGTAACGAAAACCGGAACGTGCTGACGACCATTATGGACAGCGATGGTCAAACCGATCATGTTCGGGATGATCATTGAACGACGGGACCAGGTCTTAACCGGCTTTTTATCCCCGCTTTCCACCGCTTTCTCTACCTTCTTCAGCAAGTGCAGGTCGATAAATGGACCCTTCTTGAGAGAACGTGGCATGGTGATTCCTCTATGTTAACAATTACTTGTTACGACGACGTACGATGTACTTGTCGGTACGCTTGTTCTTACGGGTCTTGAAGCCTTTAGCCTTCTGGCCCCATGGGGACACAGGCTGCATGCCCTTGTTACGACCCTCACCACCACCGTGCGGGTGGTCTACCGGGTTCATCGCCATACCGCGAACGGTCGGACGAATACCACGCCAGCGGTTTGCACCGGCTTTACCCAGTTGACGCAGCATGTGCTCGGAGTTACCAACTTCACCGATGGTGGCGCGGCACTCGGCCAGAACTTTACGTACTTCGCCGGAACGCAGACGCAGAGTTACATAGTTACCTTCACGAGCCAGGATCTGGATGAAAGTACCAGCGGAACGAGCCAGCTGGGCACCTTTACCAGGCTTCATCTCAACAGCGTGAACGGTAGAACCGACCGGGATGTTGCGCATCGGCAGGGCGTTACCTACCTTGATTGCGGCATCAGCACCAGAAGCGATTGCATCACCAGCTTTCAGGCCTTTCGGAGCCAGAATGTAACGACGCTCACCGTCTGCATACAGCACCAGGGCGATGTTTGCGGTACGGTTCGGATCGTATTCCAGGCGCTCTACTTTGGCCGGGATACCGTCTTTGTCGCGCTTGAAGTCGACGATACGGTAGTGTTGCTTGTGACCACCGCCGATGTGACGGGTGGTGATGCGGCCGTTGTTGTTACGACCACCGGACTTGTCTTTCTTGTCCAGCAGAGCTGCAAAGGGCTTGCCCTTGTACAGGTCTTGGTTGACGATCTTGACGACGTGGCGGCGGCCCGGAGAAGTAGGCTTGCACTTAACGATTGCCATTTTTCAGAACTCCTCTTACTCGGCTGCGCCCATGAAGTCGATGTCCTGACCAGCTTTCAGGGTCACATAAGCCTTTTTCCAATCGGAACGACGGCCTACGCGTGCACCTGCGCGCTTGGTCTTACCCTTCATGTTCAGGGTACGGACGGTCTCAACTTCGACCTCGAACAGTTTCGCAACTGCAGCTTTGACTTCCGCCTTGGTGGCATCAACAGCAACTTTGAACACGATAGTGTTCTGCTTTTCTGCGACCATGGTGCTCTTTTCAGAGATGTGCGGAGCCTTCAGAACTTTCAGCAGACGCTCTTCACGGATCATGCCAGCATCTCCTCGATTTGCTTAACTGCGTCAGCAGTCATCAGAACCTTGTCGAAAGCGATCAGGCTGACCGGGTCGATACCGGCAACGTCACGCACGTCAACTTTGTACAGGTTACGAGCAGCCAGGAACAGGTTCTCATCGACTTCAGCAGTCACGATCAGAACGTCAGACAGTTCCATTTCTTTCAGCTTGGCGATCAGTTCTTTGGTTTTCGGAGCTTCGATGCCGAACTTCTCAACAACGATCAGGCGCTCTTGACGTACCAGCTCGGACAGGATGCTACGGATAGCGCCGCGGTACATCTTCTTGTTTACTTTCTGGCTGTGATCTTGCGGCTTAGCAGCAAAAGTCACACCACCGGAACGCCAAATGGGCGAACGGATGGAGCCAGCACGGGCACGACCAGTACCCTTCTGACGCCACGGCTTTTTGCCGCCACCAGACACTTCAGAGCGAGTCAGCTGCGCACGAGTACCCTGACGGGCACCAGCGGCATAAGCAACGACAACCTGGTGAACCAGAGCTTCGTTGAATTCGCGCCCGAAGGTAGTCTCGGAAACTTCAAGAGCGCTCTTGGCGTCTTTCATTACCAATTCCATTACTATCTCCTCAGACGTTACGCTTTGACGGCAGGTTTAACGATCACGTTGCCGTTGGTTGCACCCGGTACTGCGCCTTTGATGAGCAGCAGGTTGCGTTCAGCGTCAACACGAACCAGTTCCAGGTTCTGAGTCGTTACACGCTCAGCACCCATGTGACCAGCCATCTTTTTGCCCTTGAATACACGGCCCGGGGTCTGGTTTTGACCGATGGAGCCAGGTACACGGTGGGACAGAGAGTTACCGTGGGTCATATCCTGGGTGCGGAAGTTCCAGCGCTTAACAGTACCGGCAAAACCTTTACCCTTGGATGTGCCGGTAACGTCTACCAGCTTAACGTCAGCGAGAAGATCTACTTTCAGCTCGCTACCAACAGTGAAGGTTTCACCGTTGTTCAGGCGGAATTCCCACAGACCGCGACCGGCTTCTACACCAGCTTTGGCGAAGTGGCCAGCTTCCGGCTTGGTTACGCGGCTAGCTTTCTTGGAGCCAGTGGTAACCTGAATAGCGTTGTAGCCGTCGGTTTCTACAGATTTGACCTGAGTTACACGGTTAGCTTCAACTTCGATAACAGTCACGGGGATAGAAACGCCATCTTCAGTGAAGATGCGAGTCATACCCACTTTGCGACCTACAAGACCGATTGTCATTGTTATCAACCTCTTTCCGTAATTAACCCAGGCTGATCTGGACGTCTACACCAGCTGCCAGATCCAGACGCATCAGAGCGTCTACGGTCTTGTCAGTCGGCTCAACGATGTCTACCAGACGCTTGTGAGTGCGGATCTCGTACTGATCACGCGCGTCTTTGTTGACGTGCGGGGAGATCAGAACGGTGAAACGCTCTTTGCGAGTCGGCAGCGGGATAGGACCGCGAACCTGCGCGCCAGTGCGCTTAGCAGTTTCAACGATTTCCGCAGTGGATTGATCGATCAGGCGATGATCAAAAGCCTTCAGGCGGATACGGATTCTTTGGTTCTGCATTGACAGAGCTCCAATAGATAAAAGAACATAAATCAACACCGCCCGACCGAGATTACTCCCGCCAGAGGTGTGATTTTTCACGTTTCTCCCCATATCGGGGAGACTGTATGGCTGGCCTTCGCAAGCGAAAAACTCAGCAAGCAGACATATCGTCTGGCTTACCTCATGGGTAAGCGGAGGGGATTATACGGATTTTTTCAATTTGCGCAAGGGAGGGCGAACAGAATGTGCACAATTTTATGTGACGGATGGATCTCTGCCGCCGCCACATGATCCCCCGTCCGGCGCGGGTAACGACAATGTTGCAAACAGGCTGGTAGACTGTGCCACAGCCTTGATCACCGGAACGACGTCTCATGCTCAAAGATCAGAAAAAAGCCTATCAATATGGCCTCTGCGCCGTCGCCCTCTGGTCGACGGTGGCCAGCGCCTTCAAGATCTCTCTCGCCTACTTCGAACCGGTGCAACTGCTGCTAGGCTGTGTTC
>NZ_NEVB01000018.1:0-14208 GCF_002259925.1 Aeromonas sp. A35_P
GTCATGGGTAATCAGGTAGTGGTAAGTGCCCCCCGTGCCATCTTGCAGGCGGGAGTGGTTGAGCCCCATGTTGTGACCCAGCTCGTGTGCCAGCACCACGTCGCCACAGCCGGTGGCCGTGACATGGCTGAACATGCTGCCGGCATCCTGGGAGACATCCCCGTCGGCATACGCCTTGCGGCCATCGCTATAGGTCGCGGAACCACCAACCCAGGCCAGCCCGCAGCTGCCGTGATCACCGGTCTGGGGGCGCATCAGCACCACCATGTCGGCGCCATAACGGGTGCGCAGGGTCGGTACCTGCTTGAAAGCCGGATCCTGCTGGTAGGTCACCGCGTTGAGCGCGGATTCGTCGGTGCCTCCATCCGGGTAATTGACCTGCTGGTCGTGCACGCTCCGCACCGTCAGATCCAGGCCGCTGGCGGCATAGATCTGGTTGGTGACGTTGATCATGTGCTGGATCCGGGTCTGCGCATCCCCCTGATAGCGGGCCGCCAGCCCAGGGCTGTGCAGCACCATCAGGTCGATGGTTTCCGCCAGCACGGGAGTCGCCCCGAGCAATCCCGCAATCATGATCCCCAAGGTAGTTTTCTGCATGTGATCTTCCTTTTCTGTTGTTATTGGTGAGTCGGGATCAGGGCGTCATCGCCGCCATGACCCAGATCCAGCGGCGGGTTCTTGTAAACCCAGCCCTTGCCTCCCAGGGTCTCGACGGAGTAACTGCCTTGCGGCGTGCCGATGAACCCGAAAGTCGCTTGCTTGCCGACGGTGAAATTGACCGGATAGCTGTCACCGTCGACTCGAATCTCCCCTTGCCAGTTGCGCTCCCCGCCCCGCTCCAGATCGCTGCCCTGCAGGGCGATCGGCTGGGGTTGCTCGACCGCATCGCCGGGCTCCGCCAGCGGAAAGTCCGCATCCACCTCGGCCGCCTGCCAGGGGGTCTCCAGCTGCTGGCTGCCATCTTCCCGCAGCCGATCCGGCTTGGCGGGGGGCGTGACCGGCGCCGGTTTGAGCGCGGGTACCGGCGTGGCGGCGAGCGGCGTCAGCTCCGCCAGCGGGGCCGACTCTGCCGCACGCGCCTCATCCCCGGCCGTCATTGCGCCGGGCGCCACCGGCTGCGACCACAGCCACCAGCCGATCACCCCGGCCAAGAGGGTGCACAACGCCAGCCCAAGCCCCCATTTCGCTCTCTTCATACTGATACTCCAGTCAAAAACAATCCTTATAAAACAATGAATTGCATTCAAATTGAGGGGGCATGCTAGAAACTGGCAACAAGGCTGGCACCCCCCTATATGGGGCGTCTGAAAAATCGACGCTGGTGTTTGCACACATCCATTTGAGTCGACAAAGCCAGCGCTGGCGGGGGCTGAGGAAGGGTTCGAATGATGCTTTTTTGCTGCGATAAAACGTCCGTGAAAGCGACCGGCATGACTCCCTTCACCCCATATGGGTTAAACAGATTTGGCTGTACCGGGAGGCTGACTGCGGCGTACCCTGATGGCATTGATCAGGTCAAGGATGTTGCATGAACGGTTTGCGGATAACGGCGCCAGCACTGGGCTGGCTGGCAATTTCATGGCTGGCGGCGCCGCTGGCCGCCGCCCCCCTGACCCTGCAGGGCGGGACTCAAAGTTACAGCATCGATCCCGATACCCTGGCCATTGCGGTGAACCGGATCCCGGTCAGCGCGGGCCAGCCCGCCCGCCAGGTCGATCAACTGCAACAGGATGACCAGCAGGCCAGCTGGCGCTGGCCCGCCCAGGAGGCCAGGGTGGAGGTCAGGCTGGATGGCAACGACCTGCTGCTGACGCTTGCCAGCGACAGTCCCCGTCAGCTGACCTGGTACAGCCTGCCGAGAAACCAGACCCACCTCTCCCTCGCCATCGGCGAGGGCAGCCGCTTCTCGGTGCGCGACAGCGACTGGCTCGGCTATGTCGGCGACGAGCTGGCAGAGCTCAACACCCACTACGACCTCAAGCTGCCGCTCTGGAGCCAGGATGCGGGCAAGCAGACCTACAGCTGGATCCTGCAGAGCCCCTACGACAACCGGCTCAAGTTCAGCCGCCAGGGGGGCCGGCTGCAGCTGAGCGCCAGCCACGAGTTCAGCAGCTTCAACGCTCAGGCGCCCATGGTGGTGCGGCTGAGCGTGGGGGATGACTGGCTGGCAGGGGCGCGCCGCTACCGGGCGTGGCTGCAGAGCGAGGGGGCCTGGCAATCCCTGGCCGACAAGATTGCCCGCGTCCCGGCCGGGCGGCGACTGATCGGCGCCAGCCATGTCTACCTGTGGGGGGATGCTCTGCTCGATCGGCAGGACGTGACCGATTGGCCCGCTCTGCAGGCCAGATTGCAACAAAAGCCGGAGTGGCTGCAGACCTTCAACGCCGAGGAACGGGAGGCGCTGGCCGCCGCCCATCCCGAGGTCTGGCAACAGAGCCTGATCATGACCGGCCTCAACCGGCTGATTGCCAGCCTGCTGCCGCTACCTGCCCAGCAGGGGCCGCAGGCCCAGAGCAAGGTGCTGGCCCTGCGCCAGCAGTGGGTCAAGAGCCAGTTCGGCACACAGCTGGTGGCGCAGGAGCGCTGGGGCCAGGGGTTGTCGCTGCCGGTGGTAGAAGCGCTGCAGCAGGCGAGGCTGCACAAGCTGTGGCTCGGCACCCCGCAGTGGACGGCGGCCCTGCAGCAGGGCTATGCCCTCACCGCCGCCCAGCGCCAGGGCTATCTGGTAGGCAGCTATGACTCCTACGATACCGCCATCGCGCCCGGCACCAACGACAGCTGGCTCACCGCCCAGCTGCCGCCGGCGATCGGCAAGCGCTGCGCCATCGTCGAGGCCAATGGCAAGCCCAAGCCGGGCTTTGGCGGCGAGGGGGTCTATCTCAACCCCGGTTGCACCCTGCCCTTTGCCAAGGGGCGAATGAGCGAGCTGGCCAAGGCCAGCGGCATCAACAGCCTGTTCCTCGACGTGGACGGCACCGCCATGGCCTCCAACGACTACAACCCGGCCCACCAGCAGGGCAGCCAGGCCATGGTCGCCGACCGCAACGCCCGCATGAGCTGGGTGGGGGAGCACCTCGGCCTGGTGCTGGGCTCGGAGGATGGCAACGCCCTCACCAGCAAGCCGCTGCTGTTTGCCCACGGCATCCAGAGCTGGGGCTTTGGCTGGGAGGATGCAGCCATGCGCAAGCAGGCCAAGTCCCCCTACTACCTCGGCAAGTGGTGGCCGGACGAGGCGCCGCAGGTCTTCTTCCAGCCCGCCCGGCTCAAGCCACGCTACCTGAAGACGGTGTTCAATCCGGCGGATCGGCTGCCCCTCTATCAGGCGGTGTTCCACGACTCCGTGCTCAACAGCCACCACTGGCTGCTGGACAACCTGAAATTCCCCGGCATCAAGGAGGAGCGCGCCCTGCTCGGCCTGCTCTACAACACCCCGCCGCTGGTCAACCTGAGCCGCAGCACGCTGGCCAGTCGCCTGCCGGAGCTGACGCGGCTGAGCGAGCAGTTCGCCCCGCTGCACGAGGCGCTGTGGGACAAGGCGCTGGTGGGCTTTCGCTGGCGTGACGGGGTGGGCCGGGTGCAGGAGACCCGCTTCTCCGACGGCAGCCGGCTGGTGGCCAACTTCAGCCACAACTCCATCATGATCGACGGCCACAAGCTGGCGGGCCGGCAGCTGCTGGTGGCGCTCAAGGGCAAACCGGTCAGCGTGCTGAAGATCCAGGGCTAGGCCCGGCGGGGTGACGGGGGATCAGAAGGGGGCAGCCCCGCCGGGCGAGACGGTGGGCTGCGCATGGAGGTTGAGCCAGCGCCGGCGCAGGGTCTCCAGCGAGCCATCCTGGCGCATCTGGTCGAGGGCCTGCTGCAGGGCCTGCACCTTGGCCGGCTCCGTCGCCAGGTTGAGGGCAAAGTAGTACTGCTCGCTGTCGTCATAGACGAACAGCGGGGTGAGCGCCTCGAAGCCGTGCCCCAGCTGGTGCATGTGAAAGGCCGCCCCCAGATCCAGCGCCGTCACCAGCTCCACCCGGCCGCGCAGCAGCATGCGAAACTTGTCCTCCTCGCTGTTGACGCTGACCGGTGCCAGCCCCTGGCGGATCAGCTGCTGGGCCGAGGCCGAGTTGCGTACCACGGCGATCCGGTAGTCGCTCGCCTCCTTCAGGCTGCGGGGCTGGATGTCGGTGCGCGAGCTCAGCCGCCACACCCTGATGGTGCGCGGCCCGACCGGCCCCACCCACTGGAACTGGTGCTCCCGCTCCGGGGTGCGCGCCACCGAGAAGAGGATGCTGCCCGCCCGATAGCGGGCATTCTGATAGGCCCGCGCCCAGGGCAGCAGCTGGATGTCACCGCGCACCGCCAGGCCGCTGCGCGCCAGCAGGGCGTGCAGCAGATCCACCGAGAAACCGCTCACCGGCTGGCCGGCCAGCTGGTAGTTGTAAGGGGGCATCTGCTCGGTCAGCGCCTGCAGTGCCCGGGCCGGCTGCGCCAGCGACCCCGTCAGCAGCAGCGTGGCCAGCAGCCACCTCCACCGCGCTCTTGTTCCCACCCTCGCCTCCTTCCCATGAAAAACAGACCCCTGCCGCGGCAGGGGTCTGACATAACGCGTGTTCACCGGCTTGCGCCTCAGTGACTGGTGGTCGCCTCCTGATAATGGTGGCGGATCCAGCGTTCGAAGCCGGCCAACATGGCTTCCTCTGAGTCGCTATTGTCGGCGATAAGCTGGTCGCCGTGAACTACCCGAATGCGGGCATCGAGCGGTGCCCCCTCGCCGGCCGGCGGACGCTGACGGGCCGCCGCCATGCAGGCTTCGGCCTGCTGCCACGCCTCGGCCACGCTCTGGTTGCACACCGCGGCCAGCGGGCCGGCGCTGAAGCCCTTGCCGGTGAGGCTACGCAGGGTTTCGTCATGGGTCATGCCGTTGCCCGGCCCCCAGTAGTGGGCGGCCAGATCCGGCCCGATGCGCGGGTTGTCGGTAAGGTAACCATCGCGCTTCAGGAAATAGGCGCGGGTCTGCTCCACCGCCATCAGCGCCAGCAGGTAACCGTGGTAGGCACAGGCCGACTCCTGGTTGAGCAGGTGCGGGATGGCCAGCAGCGGGCGCGGGCTCTCCACCCCCAGGATCTGGCGCTCCCAGCGGCGGGCCAGCGCCAGCACGGCAGCCGGGGTGCGTTCGGCCTCGTCCATGGCGTAGAGATCCCGCTCGAAGTAGGCCACCAGCGCGATCTGGCGCTCGTTGAAGGCGCGAAACGGCTGGCGTGCCTCGATCATCGCCTTGATCAGCGCATCCGGGATCGGCTCCCCCGCCGCATCTCTGGCATAGCGCTTGAGCCAGTCCGCGTCATCCAGCAGGCTGTCGCAGAACATCGACTGGGTCTCGGCATAGGCCATGGAGGTAGGCGGGAACTCCTGGGAGAAGCAGGGGGCGTTGCCGGTGACGTTGGCAAAGTGCGCCGCATGGCCCCCCTCGTGGAACAGGGTGTTGAGCCCGCTCCAGCCGCTGCCCACCTGGGCCGGGTCGGCCAGGCTGGTGAAGTTGACCACCGCCGGCACCCACTCCCCCTCTTGCCAGAAGCTCGGTACCGGGCCGTGGCAGAAGCCGTTCTCGTATTTCCCCTCCCGGGTCAGCAGATCCAGAGTGAGGCTGGCGCCGCGGTACTGGATGCCGAGCCGACGGAAGCTCTCGACCCAATCCTGCAGGGCGCGGGAGAAGGGCACGTAAGGGTCGAGCTGGCGGGTCACGTCGCCGCTCACGCTGTAACGCAGGTTGTGGGGCAGCAGAGCCGCCTCCCCCTTGGCCGCTTTCAGCTCGGCCAGGCTCTGGTGCAGCCGCTGCTCGGTGCCGGCGATGAAGTCGTCGAGGATGGCGAACAGCTGCGCCGGGCTCATCTGCTCGTTCTTGTGCACCTTGTAGTCGAAGTAGTCGCGATAACCCATGGCCCGGGCGAAGCGGTTGCGCAGCGCGACTATGGCCAGATAGCCGTTGTCGACCACCCAGTTTTCCAGGGTGTGGAACATGGCGAGCGCGCTCTGGCGCACCGCCTCGTTGCTACTGGCGGCCAATGCCGTGCTGGCGGCGGGCAGACTGCCTGCCACCTCGCGGCCCTGCTCGTCCAGCAAGGTCAGCTTCAGCTCCCGACGGCGGGCGAACAGCGCCGCCTCGGCGGCCACCAGCTCGTCCATCAGGGCGGCGGCGGCCGGCGCCTCGATGACGTTGCATTCGAAGAAGGCGATCCAGCCTGCCAGACCGCGCTTGAGCTCGGTCTCCTCGGCCATGGCATGCATCTCCCGCAGCACCGGCAGGCGCGCCGGATCGGCGCAGAATGCCTTGTAAGCCTGCTCGGCGGCGGTGAAGCCGGCCTGATCGTCGCTGGTACCCATGTAGGTGGACCAGAACAGATCCTCCTTGCGCCTGTGCACCTGCAGGTAGTCGGCGTTGAGCTGGTTGAGATAATTCCTGGCAATGGAACTCATAAATTCCCTCTTGTTATGGGGCAGCACGGGGTGCCCACTCTTTTTTGGTGAAATGCCGACTCATTCACATTTTCTGCAAATAATCCGCAAATGGTGCGCCGGGATGCGCGCGAACACGCTACCAAAAGCGAGGGTTTCTGTCTGCTGGCTATACTGGTGTCAAACTTCTCAATTGGCGTGCTGTCGCGCCAAGCCTTTGAAAGTTAATTAAATGTTAAATGAAAAATAATCAGGGCCAGCCGACAGACTGGTCACCACCAGACCCGCATGGGAAAGTTAAGGAAGAGACTATGTTCAAGCTCGGTGATATTGCCGTGAGCCGCAAATTGATGCTGTTGCTCTCACTGGCGCTGGTCGGCTTCATCGCACTGCTGCTCATCTCCGCCAGTGCCCTGCAGCGCAATCTGATGAGTGAACGGGAAGCCAGGCTGCAGGCCGTGCTGGATCTGGCCATGAGTCGGATCCAGGCGCTGGCCGCCACCCTGCCCGCCCCGCAGGCGCAGGCCGAGGCCAGGGCCATGCTCAACAGCATGCGCTTTGACGGTGACAACTACCTGTTCGTGCTGGACGAGAACCGCCGGATGCTGGTGCACCCCGTCCGGCCCGAGCTGGTCGGCCAGCAGATGGGCGAGAGCGGATCCGCCACCGCCGGCGCGCACTGGCAGCGGATGGTGGATCTCGGCAGAGGGGGTCAGCAGGGTCGGCTGGAGTACCAGTGGGTCTCCCCTTCTGGCGAATCGGCCCAGAAACTGTCGCTGGTGGCCGGCTATTAGCCCTGGGGCTGGATCCTCGGCTCCGGCGTGCTGCTGCAGGACATCCAGGCCACCATCTGGTCCCAGTACCAGCTGATGGGGGGCGCCACCCTGCTGGTGACCCTGCTGATGGGGCTGCTGGGCTTTGCCATCAGCCGCTCCATCGTCAACCCGCTGGCCGAGATCAACCGGGCCATGCAGCAGGTGGCCGCCGGCGATCTGGTGGTGAGCATCCCGGTGCACGGCAAGGATGAGCTGGGGGCCGTCGCCAGCTGCACCAACCAGGGACTCAGCGCCATCCGGCACGCCCTGCTGGAGGCAAGCCAGGGGGCCGGCAACGTGGCGGATGCCGCCCTGCGCATCGCCGCCTCCGCCGAGCAGACCAACCAGGCGGTCAACAGCCAGCGGGATCAGCTGGCCCAGCTCGCCACCGCCATGAACGAGATGAGCGCCACCATCGCCGACGTGGCCGGCCACGCCGAGAACACCGCCCGCGATACCCAGGACGCCACCAGCGAGGCCGGGCTCGGCAACCGGGACGTGCACGCCAGCGTGCACGGCATCCAGGCGCTGGCCAGCGAGGTGGAGCAGGCCACCTTGCAGGTCAACCAGCTCAAGGAGGGGGTGATGCAGATAAGCGAGGTGACGGCGGTCATCAGCGCCATCTCGGAGCAGACCAACCTGCTGGCCCTCAACGCCGCCATCGAGGCGGCCCGCGCCGGCGAGCAGGGCCGCGGCTTTGCCGTGGTGGCCGACGAGGTTCGCCAGCTGGCGAGCCGCACCCGCCAGTCCACCGAGGAGATCCAGAGCACCATAGCCCAGCTGCAGCAGCGGGCGGTGAGTGCGGCCGACGCCATGGACGCCAGCCGCAAGCTGGCGGAGAGCAGCGTCGGCCAGTCCGAGAAGGCGGGCCAGGATCTCTCCCTCATCGTCAACCACATCCAGCACGTCAGCGACATGGCGACCCAGATCGCCACCGCGGCGGAACAGCAGAGCATGGTGGCGGAGGACATGAACCGCAACGTCAGCGGCATCAACGACTCGGCGCTGGAGATGTCCCAGTCCGCCTCCCAGCTGGCCCAGGAGAGCGAGCTGCTGGCCGGACTCTCCCGCAGCCTGGACGAGCGGCTGGCCCTGTTCAAACTGGGCTCGGCCAGCCACCAGCCGGCGGCCCAGCCGCGGATGCCGCAACCGCCGCGGCAGGAGGATCGCCCGCGCCTCCGCTACTGATCCGTCCTGGCTTGTCGCAGCGCACGCCCCCGCCAGATCGGCTGGCGGGGGCGTTTTTCATTGCGAAAAAATGCCAAATATTTGCATCTTGTCGACCTGTTCGACGAACTTGATCCCATGGTGCCGAGTTAATAGCCATTAAAAAACAGAATGTTAAGTGTTTGCTCTACTCCGATGAGGTCAAGCTGTAAAGAATTACACTTAATTATTTAATCAAAAATAGCCATGATGAGTTGTCGCCAAACGCGACACCACAACCCTTTATGTAGTCATTTGGCAAACTGGTTGAAAGGCCAGGACGCAAAGCCTCCGGTCTAAAGACATGTCGTCCAGGATAGCGGGGTTGCCACACAGTGTTTCGGGGAACGCCCCTGCCAACTTGACTGCCCACATCTGTCGAACAGAGGAATGTATGGCAGCAAAAATCCAACTCAATCACGTCGCTGCGACGCTGGCCCTGCTGGTCAGTGGCAGCGTGCTCGCCCACGGTTACATCAGCCAGCCGGAATCGCGCAACTATCTGTGCAAGACCGGCGGCAACAGCCAGTGCGGCGCGGTGCAATGGGAACCCCAGAGCGTGGAAGGCCCCTCCGGCTTCCCGCAGGCCGGTCCACCCGATGGCCAGATCGCCTCGGCCGGCAGCGCCAGCTGGGGCGAGCTGAACGCCCAGACCAGCGACCGCTGGACCCGCCGCGAGGTACAGGCCGGCCCCTTCGCCATCAGCTGGACCTTCACCGCCAACCACGTCACCCGCAACTGGCGCTACTACCTCACCAAGCAGGACTGGAACCCGAACCAGCCGCTGACTCGCGCCGCCTTCGAACTCACTCCCTTCTGCGTGGTGGACGGCAACATGACCCAGCCGCCCAAGCAGGTCACCCACCAGTGCAACCTGCCCGAGCGCACCGGCTATCAGGTGATCCTGGGGGTGTGGGAAGTGGGTGACACCAGCAACAGCTTCTATAACGTGATCGATGCCAACTTCAAGGGCGGCACCCAGCCACCGCTGGAATGGAGCCAAGGCGGCACCATCTACCCCTCCACCGAGCTGGCGGTCGGCGACAAGGCCAGAACCCTGGTGTTCGATGCCAACGGCGTGCGCCCCGATCTGCAGACCGAGCTGACCATCGCCAGCCCGGAGCAGGGCCAGAAGAACAACTGGGCCCACGCCCTGGCGAGCAAGATCAATGCAGAGCAGAGCCAGATCCGCGCCGGCCAGCAGAGCGGCGAAGGCCAGTTCAACCCCGTCTACGGCCAGAACCCGGTCTACTTCAAGGCCGGCAGCGCGCTGGAGCGGGTCGAGATCCAGCTCGAGCAACAGCAGCCACCGGTGAGCAACGGCGTCAGCGTGAGCGGCCTGGAGAGCGAGTACCTGCTCGACGAGGGCAAACTGACCCTCAACTTTACCGTAGCCGCCGAGGGCGATCTGACCGTGACCAACACCCTGTATGATCACGGTGGGGCCGCCAAGGGACAGACCAGCGCCGACATCAAGGACAGCAGCCACAGCTTCACCATGCCGCTCACCGGGCTCAGCGCCGGTCACCACCAGCTGGTGATCGAGGGCAAACCCAAGGCCGGTGGCGAGGCGGTGCAGCAGACCCTGGACCTGATGCTCAAGGATCCGGCCGCCGGTGGTGACTACCAGTTCACCTTCCCGGACGGGCTCAAGTCCTACACCGACGGTACCAAGGTGCTGCAGCCCAAGAACGGCAAGGTCTACCAGTGCAAGCCCTTCCCCTATCGCGGCTGGTGCAGCCAGTGGTCGGCCAGCGCCACCCAGTATGAACCCGGGGTCGGTAGCAATTGGCAGGACGCCTGGATCCTGGTGAACTGATCCGCAGGCGCAGCATGACGCCATCAACAAAACGGGGAGCCACAGGCTCCCCGTTTTCTCTGGTGTTCTCTGGTGTGACAGCTCAGATCTGGAAATCGATGGCGGGCTCGCCGCCCATGGCGCGGGCCTGAATGTCCGCCAGCGCCAGCTCGGGGTTGCAGAGCTGGATGAACTGCCAGGCGAAGTTGTGCTGGAACTGTCCCTGCTTGAGGCCGATCCAGGCGGTGTGGGGCGCAAACAGCCGGCTGCCGTCCAGCTGCACCAGCCCCTTGTCGCGCTGGGTGTCGAACGCCATGTCCGCCAGTATGCCCACCCCCATCTCCAGCTCGACATAGGTCTTGATCACGTCGGAGTCCTGCGCGGTCAGCAGGATCTGCGGGGCTATGCCGGCCTCGGCAAACGCCTCGTCCACCCGCGCCCGCCCGGTCAGCCCGGCCTGATAGGTGATGATGGGCCACTGGGCCAGCGCCGCCAGGGTCAGCTCCTGCTCGGCACTGAGCGGATGCTGCTCCGGCACCACTATGTTGTGGTGCCAACGGTAGTAGGGAAACGCCACCACCCCTTCGCTCTTGTCGAGCTGCTCGCTGCTGATGCCGATGTCCACCTCGCCGGTCTGCACCAGCCGCACTATCTCCTCCGGACCGCCCTGACGCAGCTCCAGCTGCACCAGCGGGAACTGCTCGCGAAACGCCTTCACCACCCGCGGCAGGGCGTAGCGGGCCTGGGTGTGGGTGGTCGCCACCAGCAGCCGGCCCGAGTCGCGGTTGGCGAAGGTGCTGGCCAGCTTGCGGATGTTCTCGGCATCCCCGAGGATGCGCTCGGCGATCACCAGCAGCTCCTTGCCCGGCTCTGTCATGCCGAGCAGCCGCTTGCCGTAGCGGATGAACAACTCGATCCCCAACTCCTCTTCCAGCTCGCGGATATGGCGACTGACCCCGGACTGGGAGGTAAACAGGGCATTGGCCACCTCGGTCAGGTTGTAATCCCGCCGTGCCGCCTCCCGAATGATTCGCAACTGCTGAAAATTCACGTCATCGCCTCCTGCGCTGACCGGCCGGTCGGGGCCCTCCCCGCCGCCTTGTTGTTATCTTGTCTGGCTACCCGAGCCTGAACTCTGGCCGCCATACTGACCTTGTTGCATCCCAGGCGGGCAGACTCCACCCTGGTCACGCTGCTTGCCTGCGCGGCCCCCCAGGGGCCTGCCACTTAAATCTGGTAATCCGGGTAGAGCTGGGCCTGTCTGGCCACCAGCCGCACCCCCTGGCCCGGGTGGAAGGCGCGGGCCGCCTCCTTGCTCAGCTCGGCCTCGAAGTGTGCACCGTTTGTATCCCCATTGCCACGCAGTTCCACCCGGATGCGCGGCCCCATGGGCAGCAATCGGGTGATGGTGGCGCTGATGCCGCCCGGCGCATCCGCCGGCACTATCTCCAGCTCGTGGGGACGCACATAGGCGACGGCCGCGCTGCCTTCCGCCAGCTGGGAGCTGATGGGCCCGCCCAGCAGCTGCTCGCCGATGCCGAGCCCCTGCCCGGCCACCCGGCCGCGAAACAGGTTCACGCTGCCGAGGAAGCTGTGCACGAAGGAGCTGGCAGGCTGGTCGTAGACCTCGGCCGGGGTACCGATCTGCTCGACCTTGCCGGCGTTCATCAGCACCACCCGATCCGCCACCTCCAGCGCCTCCTCCTGATCGTGGGTGACGAACAGGCTGGTAACGTGCAGCTCGTCGTGCAGCTCGCGCAGCCACGTGGCTGAGCTGCACCAGATCCAGCAGCTCCTTGACCCGGGCGCGGATCGCCGCCTCGGCCGGTCGCTCGCGGCGCGGCTTGACCCGCAGGCCAAACGCCACGTTTTCGAACACCGTCATGTGGCGAAACAGGGCGTAGTGCTGGAACACGAAGCCGACGTTGCGCTCGCGCACGTGCAGATCCGAGGCATCCTCGCCGCGGATGATGACGTGACCAGAGTCGGCCTGCTCCAGCCCGGCGATTATCCGCAGCAAAGTGGTCTTGCCGCAGCCGGAGGGGCCGAGCAGCGCCACCAGCTCACCGTCGTGAAAGTCGAGGTTGATGTCGGCCAGCGCCGCATACTGATTGAAATGCTTGTTGAGTCCTTGTACCTGAATGCTCATGGCAGCCTCTTGAATTCGGTGATCAGTGAGAGTGAACGGGCTGGGCACGCAGCCGGGCCAGCAGGGTGAAGATCCCGAACAGGGCCAACAAGCTGGCTACCGCGAAGGCGGCGCCGGTCTGGTACTCGTTGTAGAGGATCTCGATGTGCAGCGGCAGGGTGTTGGTCTGGCCGCGAATGTGGCCGGAGACCACCGACACGGCGCCGAACTCCCCCACCGCCCGGGCGGTACAGAGCAGCAGGCCGTACATCAGGCTCCAGCGGATGCCGGGCAGGGTGACCCGCCAGAACATCTGCAGGCCGCTCGCCCCCAGCATGATGGCCGCCTCCTCCTCTTCCGGGCCGCGCGCCTCCATCTGGGGCAGCAGCTCGCGCACCACGAAGGGCACCGTGATGAAGGTGGTGGCCAGGATGATGCCGGGGGTGGCGAAGATCACCTTGATGTCGTGCTCGCTCAGCCAGTCACCAAACCAGCCGCGGCTGCCGAACATCAGCACGAACATCAGCCCCGCGATCACCGGCGACACGGAGAACGGCAGATCGATGAGGGTGATGAGCAACTGCCGGCCCGGGAAGCGGAAGCGGGCGATGGCCCAGGCGGCGGCGACCCCGAACAGCAGGTTGAGGGGTACCGAACAGAGGGTCACCAGGGCGGTGAGGCCGAGGGCGCTGAGGGCGTCCGGCTCGCTGATGGCGTGCCAGAAGAAGCTCAATCCGGGGGACAAGGCCTGGATAAAGACGGTGGCCAGCGGCAGCAGCAGCAGGGCGGCAAACCAGCCGAGGCCGACCGTGATCAGCAGCCACTTGACCCAAACCGGCTCGCGGATGACGGGGGGCTGGCGCACCGAGGTGGTCGGCACCGCCTCGCCCGTGGCCAGCGCCAGGCTTGCGTTGGATGCGTTCATATCCGGCTCCCTCCGATACGGGCCCAGCTCCAGGCCTGCAACTTGTTGATAAGCAGTAACAAAATGAAAGAGATCAGCAGCATGACCACGGCGATGGCGGAGGCGCCTGCGTAGTCGTACTCCTCCAGGTGGCTCATGATCATCAGCGGCGCGATCTCCGACACCATGGGCAGGTTGCCGGCGATGAAGATGACGGAGCCGTACTCCCCCACCGCCTGTGCGAAGGCCAGGGCAAAGCCGGTCAGCAGGGCCGGCACCAGGGTCGGCCACAGCACCCGGATGAAGGTCTGCCAGCGATCGGCGCCCAGGCTGGCGGCAGCCTCCTCCTGCTCGGTCTCGGCTTCCCGCAGCACCGGCTGCAGGGTGCGCACCACGAACGGCAACCCGATGAAGGTGAGCGCGATCACCACACCGATGGGGTTGTAGGCGAGCTCGATGCCAAACGGGGCGACCCACTGCCCGATCCAGCCGTTGGGGGCGAAGATGGCGCACAGGGCGATGCCGGAGACGGCGGTGGGCATGGCGAACGGCAGGTCGATCAGGGCATCCACCAGTCGGCGGCAGGGGAAGGTGTAGCGCACCAGCACCCAGGCCAGGATCAGGCCGAACAGGGCGTTGAGCAGCGCCGCCACCAGGGCGGCCCCGAAGCTCAGACGAAAGGAGGCGAGCACCCGCGGCGAACCTATCACCTGCCAGAACTCGGCCAGGGTCAGATTGTTCACCGCGAACAGCACCAGCGCCGAGAGCGGCAGCAGCACCAGTACGCCTAGGTAGAGCAGGCTGAAGCCGAGGGTCGGGCCGAAGCCCGGCAGCACGGAGTAAGAACCAAATCGCATAACGCATCCGTTTGTTATGAAAAAAATTAGATACAGCGATTCTGCGCACTCCTGTCAGG
>NZ_NEVB01000019.1:0-14173 GCF_002259925.1 Aeromonas sp. A35_P
AGTATTGCCTCCGCAATATCACTTGGGCATTTCAGCTTTGCAAGCCCTGTTCTAACGGTACGCCTAAGGTCATGTGGTGTCCACGAAGGTATATCAATCATTACATTGTCTTTGCGCAATCGCCACGCAGTTTCAGTTAACAACTTTTGAGGTATCGGCTTTTTAGTCAAAAGAGAGGGGAATAAACAATCACCTGTGATTAATTTCAGTGAATGAAGAAAGTCGATAGCTTGTCTTGGCAGCTGAACATATCGCTCGGTATCAGTTTTCGTTTCTTTTAAATGGAATGTACCATTACTTAGATCAATATCTCGCCAATAAGCACCACAGATTTCTCCGGTTCGACACCCTGTCCATAGCGTCATTCTGAGCACGTTTTTCTGTGGAATAGTAAAACCAGAACTTGGTAACCAGAGAAGAAATTTTTTTAGCTCTTCATCACTAAGAATTCGAGTTCCTTTTTGACATGTTAAACGCACTTTCGCTAATTTTAATCTTTTCTTTGCGTTCGTAACTGGGTTTACAAAGTGCTCATCCAGTTTACCCGTTCCAATTGCATAATCGAAAGCAGCTGATAGCTCACGAAGAACACTACCAGCTTGAACATTCGCTCCCCGCGCAACAATCTCCATGACCAAAGCCACGATATCGTTAGCTAGCACCTCCGTGGCTAACCTCTCTCCGAATACACGCACAGGATCGTTATAGAGAGTCCTTCGAGTTTCTGCTTGCCCTTTGGGTTTACGGGCTCCAGGTAAAATCCCTCCTTCCTTGGCGTGCCGATCTTCGATGTGCTCAGTCAGGTAAAGCTCGATCATGTCAGTGATGGTAAACGGTGCAACGACTTCAGGTTCCTGCTCGAGCTTGACTTTAACTGCGCTCAGCTCTGTAGCCGGACAGACACCTTGATGCCTCATCAGCTTCAATTCCTTGAACTTGGTCCTTGCCTCCTCCAATGACATGGCAGGAAAGACACCTAAGGTGACTTGCTTTTGTTTACGCGGATTCAAAGGGTCATTGTAGCGGTAGTAAAAGCTTTTCTTTCCCGTTTTCCCGCACGCTACTCGCAATCCTCGGTAATCACCGATGTCGACTTTATCTTTGTCTCCTGGCTTCATCGACTCAATTGCCTTGTAAGAAAGCGGTTTGCTATTCTGGGGCGCAGCCATCACTTACATCCTTTCATATCGTTTTTTATGAGAGAAAAGCGTAGGTTTTCATTCTAATCACGTTCATCATCACACAAACCTACGCTTTAGCCTACGCTTAGAAGCAAGATTCAGTGAGCTTAGGTGAGACAAACTGAACCATGCTGAGCTTTAACAAAGAATAAAGGCAGTTTAAGAACAGCAACTTAACGGCGAGCAGACATTGATAACAATAGAAAATCTACAACAACACACACCTATGATGCAGCAGTATCTGACCCTCAAGGCCGAGAACCCGGAGATCCTGCTGTTCTACCGGATGGGCGATTTCTACGAGCTGTTCTATGACGATGCCCGCAAGGCCTCCCAGCTGCTCGACATCTCCCTGACCAAGCGTGGCCAGTCGGCCGGCAGCCCCATTCCGATGGCAGGGGTGCCCTATCACGCCATCGAAGGGTATCTCGCCAAGCTGGTGCAGCTGGGCGAATCTGCCGCCATCTGTGAACAGGTGGGGGATCCCGCCACCAGCAAGGGGCCGGTGGAGCGCAAGGTCATTCGCATCATCACCCCGGGCACCGTCTCCGACGAGGCGCTGCTCAGCGAGCGGCAGGACAACCTGATCGCCGCCGTCTACCACGATGGCCGCCGCTTCGGCTATGGCACCATGGACATAGGCTCCGGCCGCTTCTTCATCAACCAGTTCGAGAAAGAAGAGACCCTGCTGGCGGAGCTGCAGCGCACCAACCCGGCCGAGCTGCTCTACCCCGAATCCTTCGCCTTCCTGCACCACGTCGAGGGTCGCCGCGGTCTGCGCCGCCGCCCGGAGTGGGAGTTCGAGCTGGGTACCGCCCGCAAGCTGTTGTGCCAGCAGTTCGGTACCCAGGATCTGGTAGGCTTCGGGGTCGAGCAGAGCGAGACCGCCCTGTGCGCCGCCGGCTGTCTGATGCAATACGTCAAAGACACCCAGCGCACTGCCCTGCCCCACATTCGCAACGTGCGCCTGGAGCAGCCCGATCATGCGGTCATCATGGATGCCGCCACCCGCCGCAACCTGGAGCTGACCCAGAACCTGGCCGGCGGCCACGACAACACCCTCTCCGCCGTGCTGGACTGCACCGCCACCCCCATGGGGAGCCGGCTGCTCAAACGCTGGATCCACCAGCCGATCCGCGACCGGGTGATCCTCAAAGGCCGTCAGAGCACCATCAAGGAGCTCATCGAGCAGAACCTTTACGATGATCTGGGTGGCTTGTTGCGTCAGGTCGGCGACGTGGAGCGGGTGCTGGCGCGCCTGGCCCTGCGCTCGGCCCGTCCGCGCGATCTGACTCGTCTGCGGCAGGCCTTCGCCCAGCTGCCGGAACTGCAACAGCTGCTGGCCGGCAGCGAGCACGAGGCGGTGCAGCAGCTGCGCGAGCGGGCCAGCACCTTCCCAGAGCTGCTGGACCTGCTGGAGCGCGCCGTGATGGAGGTGCCGCCGGTGCTCATTCGCGATGGCGGCGTCATCCGCGAAGGGTTCAACCAGGAGCTGGACGAACTGCGGGATCTGGCCAACGGCGCCACCGCCAGCCTGGCCCGCATCGAGGAGCGCGAGCGGCTGCTGACCGGCATCAACACCCTCAAGGTGGGTTACAACAAGGTGCACGGCTTCTATATCGAGGTAAGCCGCGCCAACAGCCATCTGGTGCCGGCCCACTACATCCGCCGCCAGACGCTGAAGAACAACGAGCGCTACATCATCGATGAGCTTAAAAAATACGAGGACAAGGTGCTCACCGCCCAGGCCCAGGCGCTGGCACTGGAAAAACGTCTCTACGAAGAGCTGCTCGATGCCCTGCTGCCGCATCTTGGCGATCTGCAGGAGTCCGCTGCCGCGCTGGCGGAGCTGGACGTGCTGGCCAACCTGGCGGAGCGGGCCGAGACCCTCGACTACCGCTGCCCCACCTTGATCGACGAGGCTCAGATCCTGATCGAGGCGGGCCGCCATCCGGTGGTGGAGCAGGTGATGACAGACCCCTTTATCGCCAACCCCATCCGGCTGGAGCGGGATCGGCGGATGCTGATCATCACAGGCCCCAACATGGGCGGTAAATCCACCTACATGCGCCAGACCGCGCTGATCGTGCTGCTGGCCCATATTGGTGCCTTCGTGCCGGCCGACAGCGCCCGCATCGGCCCCATCGACCGCATTTTTACCCGCATCGGGGCATCGGACGATCTCGCCTCCGGCCGTTCCACCTTTATGGTGGAGATGACCGAGACCGCCAATATCCTCAACAACGCCACCGCCCGCAGCCTGGTACTGATGGACGAGATCGGCCGCGGCACCAGCACCTACGACGGCCTCTCCCTGGCGTGGGCCTGTGCCGAGCAGCTGGCGAGCAAGATTGGCGCCTACACCCTGTTCGCCACCCACTACTTCGAGCTGACCCGGCTGCCGGAGCTGATGGAAGGACTTGCCAATGTCCACTTGGACGCGGTGGAACACGGCGACACCATCGCCTTCATGCACGCGGTGCAGGAGGGGGCGGCCAGTCGCTCCTACGGCCTGCAGGTAGCGGCGCTGGCGGGGGTGCCCAAATCGGTGATCCAGCAGGCCCGTCACAAGCTGCACGAGCTGGAGAGCGCCACCCCGGTGGCCGCTGGTGAAGTGCGCCCGGCCCCGGTCGCCCTGCCGCCCCAGAGCCATCCGGTAGTTGATGAGCTGGAAGCGGTGCGCCCGGACGAGCTGACCCCGCGCCAGGCGCTGGATCTGCTCTATCGCCTCAAGCAGATGCTGTAACCCGTCACCAACACAGCAATAAAAAGGGGAACCGCGAGGTTCCCCTTTTCGTTTTCATGGTTCGCCCTGTCGTCAGGCCGGCCCTATCCTGTCCATCAGGCTCATGTGGCTGGAGCCCTCGTGGCGCTTGAGCTTCTGGCGATACTCGAACTGGTGCTGACTCTCCTGCTTGAGGCCCAGCATCAGGGAGTAGCACATGGCCAGCATGATCACCGAGAAGGGCAACGCGGCTATGATGCTGGCGGCCTGCAGGGCGGCCAGTCCGCCAGAGACCAGCAGAATGGCGGCCACCAGCCCCTGACCCAACCCCCAGACGGCGCGGTGCAACACGGGGGGCTCCTGATCCCCGATGGAGAGCAGGGTCGTAATGACCAGCGTGCCCGAGTCGCTGGAGGTGATGAAGTAGGTGCAGATGAGCAGGGTCAGCACCCCCTTGGCGATCCAGCCGAAGGTCTCCCAGTGCAGCAGCTCCACCGTCTTGTAGAGCGCCAGGGTGACATCCTGATTGACCGCGGCCACCACGCCGCCACTGCCGAACAGCTCCAGATTCATCGCTGTGCCACCAAACACGGTGAGCCAGAACATGCCGAGCAGGGAGGGCACCAGCAAGACGCCGAGCACGAACTCGCGGATGGTACGCCCCTTGGAGATGCGGGCGATGAACATGCCGACAAAGGGCGCCCACGCGATCCACCAGCCCCAGTAGAAGGCGGTCCAGCTCGACTGCCAGGCCGAGGTGCCGTTGGCTTCGGTGTTGGTCCAGAAGCTCAGCTTGACGATGTTCTGCAGGTAGTCACCTATGTTCTGCACATAAGCGTTGAGGATGTAGGTGATCGGCCCCAGCACCAGGAAGAGGCCCAGCACGAACACGCTCAGCCAGATATTGAGCTCGGAGAGGATCTTCACCCCGCGTCCGACGCCGGAGACGGCCGACAGGGTGGCGATCAGGCTGATGCCGCCGATGAGCCAGAGCTGGTTCGCCTGCGAGACCTCCATGCCGAACATCTGGTTGAGGCCGGTATTCATCTGGGAGACCCCCAGGCCAAGGGAGGTCGCCACCCCGAACACGGTACCAAACACCGCCAGCACGTCGGCGGCATGACCCCAGAAGCCGTAGATGCGATCGCCGAGCAGCGGATAGAGCACGGAGCGGATGGCCAGCGGCAGCTTGCGCCGGTAGCTGAAGAAGGCGAGCGACAGGCCGACGATCACGTAGATGGCCCAGGGGTGCAGGCCCCAGTGGAAGAAGGTGAGACGCATGGCGATCTGGGCCGCCTCCGGGGTCATTCCCTCGGTGACGAAGGGGTTGCCCTGCAGGTGGTTCATGGGCTCGGCGATGCTCCAGAACACCAACCCTATCCCCATGCCGGCGCTGAACAGCATGGCGAACCAGGCGAAGTAGCCAAACTCCGGTACCTGGTCGTCGTCACCCAGCCGGATGCTGCCGAAGCGGCTGAACATCAGATAGATGGCGAAGAACAGGAACAGGGCGACCACCAGGATGTAGTACCACTTGAACCCGGCAATGATCTTGTCCTTGGCCCCCACGAACCAGGTGGCGGCGGTTTCGGGGACGAACATCCCGAACAGCAGGAACAGGGTGATGACGGTGAGCGCCGTCATGGCCATGGTCGGGTTGAGGCCTTTGAACAGCCCTTTGTTTGCTCTCATCTGGCCTCCTTAGTCGTTGTTGAAAAAGTCTTCACCCACGTGATCACCGGCACCGCCGATGGCGCGGTAGACCAGCTTGCCGGCCGTCTGCACCCGATGATCCACCAGGCTGACGGACGGCTGACCGTTCACCGCGTGCCGCTTGCCGAGGAAGATGGCCATGGGCACGCCCAGGTTGGAGATGCCGCTGGTGATCCAGAGCCGGTTGAAGTCGTAGGAGCCGCCGATGAACTCCAGCTGGGCCAGCCCGGTATCGAGGCCGGTCAGGTAGAAGTTCATGGCGCTCTCGTCCGGGAAGAGGTGCACCAGCACATAGGCATAGCGCAATTCGTTCACCAACTCCTTTAGGTTGAAAGAACCGGTCTCACTGCAGGAGAGCGGCAACTCACCGTCGTAGTGATGCACCTTGAGGTTGTTGGGATCTTCGTCATAGGCGGGCTGGTAACGCACGAAAGCCGAGGTGTCAGGCAGCTCGTAGCGGACTCTGACCACTCGAAGGTCGGCCACCAGCGCTTTGATGTCCAGTTCGTCACTCATCATCTTGCTCCTCAAAACAGCAGGGAAAAATAGGGGGAAAGCTCATTACCCTAACACAAAATAATTAGAGCAGAAAAGATTACAGTAAAAACCATATTGACCTTGTGACGAATTAGGCGGAGAATTTTGCGCCTCCCAATCACCCCTCGACGATTTCATACCCCATGGAAAAACATGATGAAGTGCTGGTCGCCCTGCGCCAGATCATTCGTGCCATCGACATGCACTCCAAGCGCTTGATCAAGGAGGCAGGCCTCACCTCGCCCCAGCTCTTGCTGCTCAAGGGGATCGACGAGCTGGGCCAGATCTCCATGCGTCAGCTGGCGGATCACACCAACATGAGCCAGGCCACCGCCACCACCATAATGGACCGCCTCGAGAGCCGCCAGCTGGTGCAACGCATCCGCAGCGAAACCGACAAGCGCAAGGTGCACGCGACACTGACTGACGCAGGCCGAGCCCTGCTGGCCCAGGCGCCGACCCCACTGCAGGAGCGCTTCATTCAGCGTTTTCAAGCACTTGAGACTTGGGAGCAAACCCTGCTGCTCTCCTCTTTGCAGCGTATCTCCACCATGATGAATGCCGACGAGATAGACGCGGCCCCGGTGCTGAGCGTCCGGCCCCTCACCGAAGAGCGGGCATAAAAAAAGCTCCCGAACGGGAGCTTTTTTATGGGCCGAGGCGAGCGGGATCACTCTTCCAGGCTGATGCCGATATTGGAGACACCGTCCTGCGCGGCGAAGGCACGCACCGCCAGGATGCGGTCGCTGTCACGCTCGTGGGCCACCCGCTTGAGCAGCTCGACCTGGAACTCCAGCTCGGCCTCCATGTATTCGTGCTCGTAGAGCTCCTCATCGGTGAGGTCGCGCTCTTCCAGCATCTCGATGAAACCGGCGACCGTACCGACCGACGCATGGCTGGCGTCGTTGGCCTCTTCCCCCACCCGGCAGATCACCGAGTTGTAGGCGCAGCCCAAGGCGACACAGGCATCCAGCGCCGGATAGGCACCGTAGGATTCGAACTTGCTGGGTTCCGGAATGTAGACTTCGAACGCTTCCAGAATCGCCCCCAGATTGACCCGGGATCCTTTCACCGTCAGGTAGTTCCACATCTGATCCAGGGCGTGACGAAATGCCTTCGCATCCCCGAAACCGGAGGCCTGGGAAAACAGCGCATAGTTGGGGTACATGCGCTCTGCCAGCGCCAGGGTGTAGACCGTCTGTTGCCAAGGCTGTAGCTCGGCCAGTCGCTTATAAAACTTGTCACCAAACACTGGAGTCGGATCCTTTGCAAAATGTGGGGCAGATTGTAGCCCACGAGGGGCCGCGCGAAAACGAAAAAGCGGCCTGGTCGGCTATGTTGGCCGGTCAACTCGGGTAAGATGAAGGCAGAGCGGCCTCTCTCCCGCGCCGCAAATCTGATAAGGAACAAGAGTATGAGTCAACGTACCCTTCTTTTGCTCAGCCAGGACAATGCTCACTACGAGCGCCTGCTCAAGGCGGCCCACCTCCCTCATCTGCGCATTCTGAGAGCCGACAACCAGAGCGACGCCGAGAAAGTGATCGGCGAGGCCCACATCCTGATGGCCGAACCGGCGCGCGCCAAACCGCTGCTGGCCAAGGCCGGCAAACTCAGCTGGCTGCAATCCACCTACGCCGGGGTCGACGTGCTGCTGGATGCCAGCTGCCGCCGTGACTACCAGCTCACCAACGTGCGCGGCATCTTCGGCCCGCTGATGAGTGAGTACGTGTTCGGTCATCTGCTCAGCCTGATGCGCCAGATCCCCCTCTACCGGGAGCAGCAGAAGCAGCGGCTGTGGCAGAGCCACCCCTATCACGGTCTCAAGGGACGCACCCTGCTGATCCTGGGCACCGGCAGCATAGGCCAGCACATCGCCCACACCGGCAAGCACTTCGGCATGAAGGTGCTCGGCGTCAGCCGCAGTGGCCGCGAACGGGCCGGTTTCGACCAGGTATATCAGCTGCCCGCCCTCAACAAGATGCTGGCACAGGCCGACGTCATCGTCAGCGTGCTGCCCGCCACCCGCGAGACCCATCATCTCTTCACCGCCGCCCGTTTCGAGCACTGCAAGCCGGGAGCCATCCTGTTCAACGTAGGGCGCGGCAACGCCATCCATGAAGGTGACCTGCTCACGGCGCTGCGCACCGGCAAGCTGGGAATGGCGGTGCTGGACGTGTTTGCGCAGGAGCCGTTGCCCGCCGACAGCCCGCTCTGGGGCCAGCCCAACCTCATCATCACGCCGCACAACAGCGCCTACAGCTTCCCCGAGGATGTGGCCCAGATCTTCGTGCGTAACTACATCCGTTTCATCGACGGCCAACCGCTGGACGGCAAGATAGACTTCGACAAGGGCTATTGATGGCCATCAGCCAATAAAAAAAGGCCCCGCCAGAGTGGCGGGGCCTTTTTGTTTCGGCGAGAGAGGCATCAACCGGCCTCCATCTCCTTGCGATAGCTCTTCACCTTGGCGAGGAACTGGCGCTTCTCCTTGCCGGAGAGCGGTTCCGCCATCGGCAGCTTGACCTTCATGGCATCGACCGGGCGGTTGTTGATCCGCACCTCGTAGTGCAGGTGGGCGCCGGTGGAACGACCCGTGTTGCCGGAGAGCGCAATCTTGTCGCCCATCTTCACCTTCTGGCCGGTTTTCACCAGCAGCTTGCTCAGGTGCAGGTAACGGGTCATCAGGGTACGACCGTGCTTGATCACCACATAGGTGCCGGCCAGCGGGTGACTGGTGGCCTTGAGCACGACACCGTCACCGGTAGCCAATACAGGCGTGCCGACCGGCAGAGCAAAGTCGGTGCCCTCGTGAGGCCGCACCTGGCCGGTGATCGGGTGACGACGATTCGGGTTGAAGCTGGAGCTGACCCGGTAGCGGCTGTGAGTCGGGTAACGGCGGAAACCGCGCTCCAGGCTGTTGCCCTGCCCATCGTAGTAATTGCCATCTTCGGACAGCCAGGCGGAGACATTCTGACCCTGACTGAACACTTCCACCCCGAGCAGCTGGGTGTTGCCTGTGCTCTTGCCCTCGACCGTCTCCTGGCGCACCAGCACCTTGAACTTGTCGCCCTTTTTCAGATCCTTGGCGAAGTTGAGCCGCCACTGGAACAGGTTGGCAATTTTCTGGATATGGTTGGCCGGGACCCCCGCATTGCGGGCACTCACATAGAAGCTGCCATTGATGACGCCGTCATAGCTCTTCTTCTGCCACTCCACCTCTTCATTGAGCATGTTGGCGCTGTAGGTGTCGTCGGTACGCTCCAGCACCAGGGTCTGCTTAATGTTCAGGCGGATCTTCATCTGCTGCAGTATGTTGTCCTGATCGATCAGCAGCTCGATGGTCTGGCCCGGCTTGAGCCGCGCCAGATTGTTCTTGGTGTCGGCATCCAGCACCTTGTAGAGGGTGGTGGTGGAGAGACCCAGGTTGTTGAAGATGGTGGTCAGATTCTCGCCATTGCGAACCCGGTAATCCTGCCACTGGGGGGTGGCGTCGGCCGGGATATCATCTTCCGGCGTCGCGGCTTCTACCAGCTCGTGATCCGGGATGTCGTTGAAGTCCGTATTGTCTTCGTTGGTTGCTGTGCCATTGGTGGCGATCGGCAACTCCAGTCGCAGCGGCCGCTCCAGGATGTCACCCGGGGCTGGCAATATGGCTACCGCCGACAGCGTCATGGCCGTCAGCAGTAGCATGGCGTAAAAGTGTTTGCGGGGAACCGGGGGTTCCCAATTGGCGGCCTGCGCTACCAAGGGACGGAGACGTTTCATCCGCTATCCTGTCATTAGATCCAAGGGTGTTAGTGGTCAGTCTGTTTGTTATGAAACCGTATAAAACTGATTGTTTGACCTAAATACTCACAATTAGTTCATAGCAATCTGCATGAACCTCACATTTTATGCATAACATTCCTTCATGGGCAGAAATGATCGTCTTTTTTAACCATTTTTTCCTATTTTTAAGAGCCGGGTCAGCTCACGTCAGACCCCAGGTTTCAACATGTTGCGGTAACTTTTCCATGGAGTGGATATGTCGTTAGCGAAACTGTTAAATCGAATAATCCTGATTTTGTTCCTGATTGGCGCCGTCCTGCTGTTCATACTGGAAGTCACCACGGTACGGCAATCCATCCTCGATCAGATGTCCGCCAACCTGGAAACCGCCATCACCGCCCTCGGGCTGGTGCTGCAAGGCACCCTGCTCAACGATGACAAGGTACTGGCCGAGACCATAGTCAACGCCATGTTCGACGGAGGCTTCGTCAGCGCGGTCACCCTGCTGGATCCGGATGGCCAGGTGCTGTTTCAGAAGATCTTCCACACCGCGCAACAGAACGTACCGACCTGGCTCCCCTCTGTTATCGACATGCCGCCGGTAAAAATTGAGCAGGAGCTGACCGATGGCTGGCGCATGCTGGGCACCCTCACCCTGGAAGGACACACTGGCTATGCCTACCAGCATCTGTGGAATGCGATCAGCCGTACCGGCACGGCGCTGCTGGCTGGTCTGCTGGTGTTCACCCTGGTGATCTCCTGGGTCTGCAAACGGCTGCTGCGCCCGCTCGAGCAGATCAATCTGCAACTGGTGAAGATCCGCAAGCGCCAGTTCAGCGGCACCCTGGACGCTCCCTGGCTGCAGGATCTCAAAGAGCTGGCCGGCTCGGTCAACCAGCTGGTGTCGGAACGCAAACGGGATCTGCTGCAGCAGCGGCTCAAGATAAGCCAGCTCGGCAAACAGATCCCCATGGCCAATGAGCCGCTGCAGACCCTGACCTGCGCAGGAGAGGGGTTGTTGCAACAACACTTCTTCTCGACCCAGGGCAGCATTCGTCTTTACAGCCGCCTCATTCCGGAAGCCACCCCGTCACTGAACAGTTCACCGGACGAGATCCGGCATCTGCTCGATCTCTGGCTGCACCATGCAGTCGAGGGATTGCAACTGCCGCTCAGCCTGCTCGGCCACCCCGACTGGGCTCAGTTTGCACCTCTGCTGGCCAAGGGCAGAGGCAAGACCCTCGATTGGCGCTGGGATCAGGAACATGTGCCACCCCTTGCCCAGGAGCGGCTGGCCGCCTTGCAGGAACAAGGGGTGGAGATGGCCTTCAGCGCCATCCCGATGACAAATGAGACCTTCAATCAGCTCGACCCCATCAATCCTGTCTTCATCAGCTGCCAGCCAACCCAGGCCCCGCTCTATTGGAATCTGGTAGCCCAGTGCCTGCACAGTGCGGGCTACACCCTGCTGGCAGAAGCCGGCGACATTCAGGATATCGACACCCTGCGCAACTGGGGCATCGATGGCTACGCCGGCAAGGAGGCATGATGAACAGGACTGGATTGTTGCTCGCCCTGCTGTGGCCACTGCCGCTGCTGGCCAACCCCACCACCATAGCCACCGGCGGTGAACAGGGGATCTATCACCAGATCGCCAGAGAGTTCTGCCGGCTCGCCAACAAAAGCGATCCCGGACTGGAGTGCAAGCCGCAGGCGACCTCGGGCTCCATCGAAAATCTGCGCCAGTTGAAAAGTGGCGAGGCAAGCTATGCGCTGGTGCAGTCGGACTGGCTCTACCAGGCCAGCAATGGCCTGGGTCCGTATGCCAGTCAGCCACAGCCAGAGCTTCGGGCCATCTTCGCCACTCACGCCGAGCCCTTTACCATAGTGGTGAGGGCCGACGGCGACATCACCAGCCTGGAGCAACTCAAGCTGGCCCCCATCGACATGGGACTCAAGAGTTCCGGCACCCGCCAGACGGCGCTCGCCCTGTTCAACGTGCTGGGTGCCAAGGAGCAGGATCTCGATCTCAAGAGCGTGGCCAATCTGGCCGAGTCACTGTGCAGCAAACAGATCGACGCCTATGGTCTGGTGATGGGCCACCCCAACCGCATCGTGCTGGATACCGCCAAACGCTGCGCGGTGCGTTTCCTGCCGATCGAGGGGGCAACCCGGGATCTGCTGCTCAAGGGAGTCAAGTATTACCAGCGCAGCCAGATCCCTGCGCGTATCTATCCGGGCAACCTCAAGGCGACGCCGACCTTTGCCATCGCCGCCACCCTGGTAACCACCGCCAGCACGCCACAGGACGACGTTTACCGCCTGACCCGGGCCATGCTGGCCCAGCAAACCAAGTTCAATGAGCAGACCTACGGTTACGCCAACCTGTTTCACCAGGCGCGCAATAAAACCGGCCCGGTGCTGAGCATCGAACAGCATCCGGGCGCGGCAAAATACTTCGAGGAGTTGAAAGCGGCGGGCAAGCTATAGCTGACGGCGGGGGGAGCGCAACTGCTCGCTGGAGAAGCGGGTCTTCATCGAAGTCCACTGCGCCAGCCTGTCGGCACTGCCAGCCAGGGTCCCTTCCCGGCGTGACTTCATGATCCAGATGCTCTTGGCATCAAAACTGTAGACGGGGATAAGATCGGTCCGCTTGCTGCCGGGCAGGATCCGGTTGTTGATGTTGTCGAGCACCAGCGGATCCGACTTGGGGGTCGCGAAGTAGAGCGTCACCATGTGGAACTGGTTGTACTTGACTGCCTTGACGTAAGCCAGCCGCAGCTTCTTCTCGTCCACCCCAAGCTCCATCAGGGTGTAGTACTTGGAGATGCTGTAATCCTCGCAGTCACCACCGCGGGCACCGATAAACTCCAGCGGGTTGGCCCAGTAATCCTCCATCCCCCATAACTTGGGATCATCGCTGTAGGTCAGGTTGTTGAAGTAGTTGTTGACCAGCTCGATCTTCTGCTGATCCGTGGTGCCGGCCCTTGGCGTCAGCAGACGTGAGAAGGCCTCCGCCCGCTGGAGGGCTCGGCCGCCATAGACCTCCTGCAATTTTGCCTGCAGTGCAGGGCTGGCCATGTATTCGGAGAGGCGGGAAGCCTGCACGCTGGCACAGCAGAGCGCCAACGTGCAGGTGGGAACGAGCAGCCATTTCATACCAGACACTCCCTGTCAGATGCTGGAGGTCAGTATAGTTGCCCCTGGCTGCCCCAGTGGCGAGCACGCGGGTGCTTCGACGCGGTCAACGGCACTCGGCGAAGGCGTCGGCCAGCTGCTGCATGAAGCGGGGATAGCCATCCGGACCGAGCGGCACCTGTTCACCGACTTCGTCCAGCAGCAACACCTTGGCGCCGGTATTGCGGGCGACCGACTCAATAACCGCCGGCGAGAACTGCGGCTCGGCATAGATGCAGCTCGCTTTTTTCTCTTCCAGCGCCTTGCGGATCTCCACCAGGGTCTTGGCGCCGGGGCGTCGCTCCGGGCTCACGGTAAAGTGGCCCTTGGAGCTCATGCCGTAGTGGCGCTCCCAGTAGCCATAAGCCTCATGAAACACGAAGTAGCCCTTCTGGTTCACCGCCTTCATCTGCTCGGCAATCACCTTGTCCTTGGCCTCCACCTTGGCCTTGAACGCCAGCAGGTTGGCGCGATAACGCTCGGCGTTGGCAGGATCCTGAGCGCTCAGGGTTTCGCTCAGAGCATTGGCGATGACCAGCGCCTGGGTCGGACCCAGCCAGATGTGGGGGTCGACGCCCTCGTGGTGGTGCCCCTCATGACCGTCGTGGTCATGGCCCTCATGCGCCTCGTCGGCATGCTCTTCGTGGCCATCCTGTTTGCTGTAATCGAACAGCGGCATCCCTTCCACCCGGGTCAGGGTCAGCACATGAGGATGCTTGGCCAGCGGCTTGGCCATGAAACCTTCCAGCTCGGGGCCGACCCACACCACCAGATCGGCCTCGTTGATGCTGAGAATATCGGAGGGGCGCAGGGAGAAATCATGGGGCGAAGCGCCGGTCGGCAGCAACACCTTGGGCTCGCTCACGCCGTCGGTGATGGCGGCGGCGATGAAACCCAGCGGCTTGATGGTGGTCAGCACCTCGAGGGCGCGGACAGGCAGACTCACCGCCAGCAGGGCAGTGATCAGGGCAAGAATTCGCATAGAGATCTCGTCAGGAAGTGTGTGTGTGATAATATAACAAACCAACGTTATTGTTATATTATAACTCTCACAGGCTGTAAGCCCCGGAGC
>NZ_NEVB01000020.1:0-14042 GCF_002259925.1 Aeromonas sp. A35_P
AGATTCAACAGAATTCAATAAAATTGAAATGGAAATAATTGAGCGGAAATCTAGGAAGGCCCATAAAATTAGGATTTCTTACGAACACGAAGATTATGGTCAGTCAAATAGGCCGTCGGAAACTAAAGTTTTATACCCTGAGCATTCAGGGCCATCCAAGAGGGCAATTGAAATGATGGAGGAGATCGAGAAGCTGAAAAAGTAGATTGTTTTTTAGTCGCGGGGTTTGAAGCCCAATGGAACGGATCTGTACGCTAAGGAAATTTGTCCATTAATTCATAACTTTGTAGACACTCCAAAATGACCGGCCTAAACTGTCTATTAATTCGATTATCCGCACTTGATAGACAAAAATTCTATAAAACGATTTAGGAGACAGTTTTGCCATGAGACTCTTCGGGTATGCTCGGGTTTCTACCAGTCAACAGTCCCTTGATGTCCAGGTGAAGGCTCTCAAGGCCGAAGGGGTTAAGGGCAACCGGATCTTTACCGACAAGGAGTCTGGCAGCCATGTTGACCGCGAAGGTCTCCAGATGCTGCGGCTCAAGGTAGAGGAAGGCGATATTATCCTGGTGAAGAAACTCGACAGGCTGGGGCGCGATACAGCGGACATGATCCAGCTCATCAAAGAATTTGATTCGATGGGCGTGTCCATCCGGTTTCTGGATGACGGGATCAGCACCGAAGGCACCATGGGAAAAATGGTGGTCACCATCCTATCTGCTGTAGCTCAGGCTGAACGCCTGCGGATCCTGGAACGAACCAACGAAGGCCGCCAGGAAGCCAAGGCCAAGGGGGTCAAGTTCGGGCGAAAACCCACCGTAGATAAAGCCCAGGTTCATTTTCTTCATGAGCAAGGAGTTGGGGCAACAGACATCGCCAGACAGTTGAAGATCGGTCGTTCAACCGTTTACAAAGTGCTGGCAGGCACCTTGGCAGCATCAGAGGCATTGGTCATTTAACTTCGCTTTAAAGCGTGACAGAAATTCAGGAACACACTACGATATACACGTATATCAAGATATAAGGATGACCTATGTTAGCGATTCGCTTGCCTTCGGAGATCGAAGAGCGGTTGGCGCACTTGGCGCAAGAGACGGGAAGAACCAAGACGTTCTATGCCCGTGAAGCCATTCTGACTCACCTGGAAGAGCTGGAGGATTACTATCTGGCCGAGCGGGTGATGGAAAAGGTTCGCAAGGGAGAAGAGCCCCTGTTCTCGTTAGATGACGTGGAGCGTGACCTTGGCTTGGAAAGTTGAACTGACCGATACAGCCAAGAAGCAGTTGGCAAAATTAGACAAGACACAAGCCCAGCGGATCACCAAGTATTTGCGGCGGGTGATGATGCTGGAAGATCCGAGGGATGCAGGCAAGGCATTAACTGGCAACTTCCGAACGTACTGGCGCTATCGGGTAGGAGATTATCGGGTGATATGTGAGCTCCGGGATGATGAACTGGTGATTGTGGCGGTGATGATCGGGCATAGAAGCGAGGTATATGAGTGAAAATTGAATTTCAACTGCCACAAGATAATTTAGGACGGCTATTCCGGGTAGTCCCAGTAGATGATGGTCCAGGCTGGAGTGATGGGGATTACCCCTGTAATGGCTGTGATTTTGGCGTATTTGATACTGATACGTACTGTTGCACCAAGTTACGTTACCAGATCAATGATGTGGATGCATTCAGTGGAACAGTTGCATATCCCCACTCAGATGTAGTGAAAGCCGCCGAAGAGGCTTTAAAGCGCCCCCTGGAATGGGACGAAGAGGACATCGAGTTCTACGCCTGTAAAAGTCGCGACTGTTAACCTTTCCCCCCACAGAAGGGGCGTTCAGCCCCTTACTACGTTATATCGGATTCCTTAGCGTACGTTTTCGTTCCATTGGACTTCAAACCCCTAATGAGCCCACGGGCTTTTCGGTCGGGTGATGGCGATTGCCTGAATACGCCCAGGGCAGCACATCCGGCAGCGGCTGACCGGGCACCTGGGGCCGCCCCTTGGCGAGCAGATAGGCGCACTCATGGCGATAACCGACAAAGGCCGCCTTGGACGCATAGGACTTGGTAAACACCAGATGGCCGACAATCCGAAATCCGGCCTGCTTCCAGGCGGCCATAAACACGTCAACCTTGTTCCAGCCGTAGAAGCTCACCGCCAGCGCATCAGGCTTGAGTACCCGGTGCATCTGCTCAAAGGCAGGCAGCACCCACTCGTCGGTGACGTCGTTGGCAATCGAGCGACCGGCACGGTCTTTAAAGCCGACCAGATAGGGCGGGTCGGTCAGAATGAAATCGACCGCGCTATCGGGGAAGGTGGACATGATGTGGACGCTATCACCCAGAAGGAATCGTGACATGGTATTGGCCTCGCTATCGAGGTCAGCAAGAGGCGTCCGGCGTGGTCGCCATTCCCTGCTGCCCGAGGCCAACACGCAATGCTCTGCAGCGGGTCAAGCGGACGTGGAATACCGCAGCCGTATGCTTTTCGCGGCGAGGATATGCCGCGAAAGCCGCTTGAAGGCTGTTTGCGTCCCGCAATGCGGGGCATTGCACGATGGCAGAGGGCAGCAGGGTTCCCCGGACGGGGCCGGCAGCAGTGTGTTATGACGTTTTCAAGGCAAGGATGCCCCATCGGGTACAGGGAGGAACCGGCGCGCCGCACCTACGGTGCCACCCGGCAGCAACAAAGAGCGGGCGCAACGCGCCCAGCCTTGTTCAGGGGAATGAAAACAGACATTTGCAGCCGCGGCATCGCCCCTCATGGTTTTTGCATCGCTTTGCCTGTTTCGGTACCGTGATCCCCAGAAATCAATGCCCCAGGAGGAAATCGTGAGTGACATCACCGCCCGCCCAGTGCTGAGCCTCAACAAAAACAAGCCACAGATCGCACAGCCAGCCGATCACCCCAGCACGCCACCACAACCCCAAACCGGCGAGAGAAAGCAGCCCAGAAAGAAAGCCAACGCCCCCTCTCCCCTGCTGCTGTGCCTGCGCAAACACTGGCCAGCCCTGTTCCCGGAGGGTCAAGCTGTCCCGTTGCAGATTGGGATCCTCGAAGAGATCACCGAACACCTTCTGCAAGCAGGCGAGCCATTTGATAAAATGCAGATAGCCAGAGCCCTGGCCATCCACTGCCGCCGGATCTCCTACCTCAAGGCCCTCACCAGAGCCCCTTATCGACTTGGCCCACACGGCGAGCAGACCCCCATCAGTGATGGGGATCGAGCGCGAGCCATGGCCAAACTCAACGCACTCAGGAAAACCGACGAGCAGGCGGGGCAAACAACAGCCTAACCGACATGATCACAGCTCGACACCTCATCGAGATCAGCCAGCCACAACCATCAAATACCGCCTTTGATTATTCAAAAATTGCATTTGATGGTTTGTGACAACAGGAGCCGGAAGCTCATGCCATAACCCCGCATCCCAAGGGCCTACTGCATAAAAATATTGAGATGGTTTGATAGTTGTTCCACCGGATCGTCAAGCCGCTCACCAAATGCTCATATCGCAAAAGGACTCAAAGTGATATCTTTTCGATGTCACTTTGATATCAATCAGCGGGTAGGCATCATGTTCAAAAAAATTGCAATTCGAAACATCCCCAGTCAGATCTTTCAGGCTCTTGAAATATTGGCCAATCGCCACGACCGCTCGACAGAGGCAGAAGCCCGACAAGCTCTGCGAGCATGGGTTGAACCATTGTCGGTGCAGGACAGTCGGAATTCCCGCTGCAAAGCAGTCGCAGCACGCCTCAACCTCATGCTGACTCAAGTCAACGCCGGCCAACAAGGCAGAGACCTCGCCCCTTCACACATTGCCGAGGCCATTAAGGAAGAACGAGCGGGCGAAGTCGAAGACTGGTTTCTTGGGGAAAAAGAACCGAGTTTTGCCCAATTGGAAGCCATTGCAAGTTTCCTGGGCGTCAATTCAGAGTGGTTAAAGCATGGCGATAAAACACTTTATCCGCCCGAATATCACCGTTTGTCCGAGAACCCCTTCGAGGCGGTGGATTGGCTGCTGACCTGGAACGACACCACCGATGCCCCGTCGGATGGAACAGTCAAAACCTTGTACCTGATCCGGGCCGATAACGATACCGGTGAGTTGTACATCGTGAAGGAATCCGACAAAAGTCACTTTCGGACGTTCTACACACCAATCCATGTATCAGAAGCGATTGGTGCAGGCGGTGAAGCATCTCTGGCCGCCCTCTTTGTGACACTGGAACTCCTGTATAAGCGCTATACCAAGATGGGTAGCGATATTATGGTTCTAGGATATCAACTGAAGCCCAATGACATTAAGCAATTGACTGGTGGCAACACTCACCCAGGGGCGCTACTCAAGGAAGCATCGCGATCTATGTGGTGGGAAGACCTGTGGGATCGCAAAATGGCACCAAATCACAACTACTTTCCAGGTTGGCAATCTCTGTATGAGTGCATAGATCGTGTGATCTCGGGCAAGGCATCTCTGAACAAAATACGCACGCAAATTCGTCAAGGCGAAACAGTAACGATGCCTCAGGAGGAGGTACAACATGTGTAGAGGCTTGCCGATGGCCCCAGCAAAACATCACCAGTAACGAACCAGGGGCGGCGGGCAGGAGATAAAAAAATCCCCGCCACTTGGAAGAGGCGGGGTAATGGCATGTTTGCTGACGCGGGTCAGATCGGAAATGAGCCGCTTGGATCAGGTGACGAGGAACTTTCCAGGTGAGGATGGAAAGCGCATGATGACTCAAGCGGCACCACCCATACTATGCGATGAAAGCCGCCTGCGCCACCAGAAATACACGGTTATCCCCTGTTGCACACAACCCTGTCCCCCACTTCTGTGGATAACCTGAGCGATACCCCGCCACCGCTCATGCCACCNGAAAAAAAAAACCCCCGCCACTTGGAAGAGGCGGGGTAATGGCATGTTTGCTGACGCGGGTCAGATCGGAAATGAGCCGCTTGGATCAGGTGACGAGGAACTTTCCAGGTGAGGATGGAAAGCGCATGATGACTCAAGCGGCACCACCCATACTATGCGATGAAAGCCGCCTGCGCCACCAGAAATACACGGTTATCCCCTGTTGCACACAACCCTGTCCCCCACTTCTGTGGATAACCTGAGCGATACCCCGCCACCGCTCATGCCACCATGCCGACAACGCCTCAGGAGAAGACAATGGCCACCACCCTCATCCAGTACCAGCGAGATACCCGCCACTACGCGCTGTTGCTGCAAAAAGACCTGTTTGGTGACTGGACGGTGGTCAAGGTGTTTGGCCGCAAGGGCACGGCCAGGGGCAAGATACTGGTTAAAGCCTTTCCCGGTGAGCACGAGGCAACCCACTATTTCCACCAGGAGTGTCGCCGACGCGAGCAACGGGGCTATCAGATCATCTCGCCAACTATCAAAATCCGATAATGAATAATCTAATGGCGATTTTGATGGCAAGCCTTCGCCGTTAGCGGCGTCGCTTCAGCAGCTGCATGGCCTGCCTGCGGATAGCCCGGTACTCCAGGACAAGGGGATTATTCCCCTCAAACGCCCAGCCGCCATACTTGGCCAGCCAGCGGCGAGGCTGCTCGGGCTGCCACTGGCTGATGGCCTCCTGCAGCAGTGTATCGATGTGAGCCAGGTGCTCTCGCTTGTCGTTTTGTCGGCTTCTCTGGGACATTGGGCGTCGAGGTTGTATCATAGGCGCGGGTGCTTGAGGCTGTCTGTCTCAAGCGCAAGCAAGAGCCAGATAGACGAAGGCCCCGAAGGTCAATTTTCATTAACCAACGAGGCCCAATTCATGTCTTCGCAAACTGATTTTAAGCCTCTTCTGCCGAAGGAGGCAAGTATGTTTGGAAAAACCGCCGTGGTGTCGCTGCTGATCGTGTGCATCACCGCACTGGGGGTCATCTCCCTGGTACGAGACTCCCTGTGTGAACTTGAGGTTCACCAGGGACAAACGGAGATCCGGCTGAACTTGGCCTACGAAGCGAAGAGGTAACACCGGCAAGGCGGGGCGTCGCCCCGCCTTTTCGGGGTTGTTCAGATGGCTTGTTCATGGTCGCAAGCACCCAACCTTTTTATGGCGGATACCGGGATCACGCATGGCGCTAAGCGATGGGGATTGCAGGTAACATCCCCGGTATCTGCCACCCACGAGTAAGTGATGATGAGCCTGAAACAATACCAGAACTACCTGTCCCATTACCTGGTGAGTCGCCGGGATGGTGACCATGCCCTGGCCGCGGAGCTGGCCGGGATGATTTGCGGCTACTGGACACAGCAGGGCAACAGCGCTGAATGCAAGAAGTGGCAACGGGTGCAGGAGCAGCACCTCGAGAGCATTGACTGAGGTGCTGCAATAATCAAAAGCTCCATTTGATTAATCAAAATCACGTTTCAATTGATCGCAAGCTGGCTCACAGGACTCAAGCAATAGCATGTCACGGCTGGGCTTTGAGGAGCGGCATCTTTTCGCTGCGACGAACAACCCAGCAGGCAAGCGAAGCGCGGCAGTTTAAGGGCAGACACTGACCAGCCCCCCCTGTTCTCCCCTTGGGGGATGGGGTAGGCAACGTGATGGTCTTTCACCAATCCGGGTAGATAATGTTGGGGAGTGAACCTGTGCTTTCAGGGCGCGTTCCTCGTCGCGTTAACGCAATGGCCTGCGCCTGGATCTCCCTGTATCTCTGAGCGCATTCTCCGTTGCCAATGCCCAGAGCATGCAGGCTGCCATAGCGAGCCAACCAGCGCCGTGGTTTGGCGGGATCCCATCGCTTGATCGCTTCTTGGATCAGCCTATCCAGATAGATATTATCTTCATAACGATTGAAGGGCATCTTGCCACTCTCCATGGGCAGCGAACCCATCAAGGTTCCGCTCGGTCTTACCTCTCCTATCGGCCCACACTGACTGCGCTATACTCATCCAGACAGGAGCAGCTCCGTATGGTTGCATCTGTCATAGAGCTTCTACGACCAATAGACATTTGAGGCCATTTAATGGCCTTTTTTTTGCTCTCGACAACGCATCAGAGCAAAAAAAAAAACCCGCAACCAAGTAGCCGCGGGGCAGAAGTCTCACACATACATGCACAGGATACGAAAGGAATACCACATAGCACCCGATGGTTCAGGCAGCACCAGACGCCAAGCAGGTGGTAGATAATAAAGAATCAAATGAAGCCAGTCCATCTTTGCTGACAATTTTAAAACAACTTTCGCTATGACGATGGTTGCTCAGGCTATACGAAAAACCAGGTGGCCCGACGCGCTCTTTCCCCCGCTTTAATGACTTCCCTGTTCCATTGCGCCCAGCCCCCACCTTGCAGTCTTGCGCTAACCGACATAAAATATAATCTATAGGTTATAAAAAGGTGCGCTATGTGGGCGATAAAAACGACCAGCTTGTTTGACC
This sequence comes from Aeromonas sp. A35_P, assembly GCF_002259925.1. Classification (NCBI taxonomy): domain Bacteria; kingdom Pseudomonadati; phylum Pseudomonadota; class Gammaproteobacteria; order Aeromonadales; family Aeromonadaceae; genus Aeromonas; species Aeromonas sp. A35_P. The sequence continues at coordinate 7,420 of NZ_NEVB01000020.1, forward strand.
AGTGGTTTGATCAGCAAGACAACGCAACCCAGGAGAAAGTGCTGGCTGGGTTACTGGCTCTGGCACACGGAGGCCCGTCAATTGGCCGCCCCTTGGTGGATACCATCAAGGGGGCGCGATTCAACAACCTCAAAGAACTGAGAGTACAGCACTTGGGTGAGCCGCTCCGCGCGTTCTTCGCTTTCGACCCCCAGCGTCAAGCCATCATCTTGTGTGCTGGCAATAAAGGAGGCAACGACAAGCGGTTTTACAAAGAGATGCTGCCAGTTGCTGAGGCTGAGTATGCCAAGCACTTAACTTCGTTGGAGATAAAATAATGGGCAGAACACTAGAGGAGATGTTGGCATCCCGCTCGGTAGATAGCCAACAAAGGATCCAGGAAATGGCCAACGAGCTGCTGCTCGAGGTTCGCCTCCAGGCTCTGCGCGAAGAGCTTGAGGTTTCTCAGGTGGAACTAGCCTCTGCACTGGGGGTCAGTCAACCAGCAGTAGTGGCGATGGAGCAACGTGGCAACGATATAAAGTTGTCCACAATGAAACGCTATGTGGAAGCCATGGGGGGAAAGCTACGCGTAGATGTCGAGCTTCCAACCGGAAGGCACATTGGATTCAATGTTTGACAGCAATAACCGGCCCCAAGGCTGTCTCTTACAGACAAATCCCCAAGCATCACTTGGGGATTTGTGAACTGACCTCCCATCCCGAGAGCTGCTCGGGACGCCGGCGCAGATAACCACCTTGCAGAACCTAAGCCCCAAGCCCAACATGGCGCCGACACAAAGAGGGTTATATCAGCAGAATGGTTGGCGTTAGCAACCAAAAAACAATGGTGCCAGAGACCGGGATCGAACCGGCAAGGGCTTATGTGCCCGGCGGATTTTAAGTCCGCTGTGTCTACCAATTTCACCACTCTGGCGTTGTGGTGGGCCCAGCAGGATTCGAACCTGCGACCAAAGGATTATGAGTCCTCTGCTCTAACCAACTGAGCTATAGGCCCGCAAAGAGGCGGAACCTTAGCAAAGGTCATCACGTTTGACAATTCTCAACGCACGCCCATCCAGCGCCAGCCAGATAAAATGGGAGAGGCCATTGGCAAGCCATCCAACTGACAAACCCCTTCCCCGCACCTTGCAGGTAGCGCACTGGCTCTATGAACAGCAACGCCTGGTCAGTACACGAGAGGCCGCTGCCATATTAGGCGGTTCAGCTTGGTCTATGTGGTACACCTTCACAAAAATACGCCTCTTGTCCGACATTCTGGTCATTGATGAGCAGAAGGTTCCCAGTAGAGGGGGCCAGCAATGGTTGCTGCGGATAGTCCACATCCATCCCTACACGCTTGATGAAAATCAGCAACCCCGTCGCCAGAGCAACGGCACAGACAATACCTCCCCTCTCACATGGCATGACCTGCTCTGCCGTTCTTGGGTCCAGCTGGCACAGATGCAATCAGCTCGTAGCGACGATTAATCCATATCATCAGAAAAGGGCTTTGGCATTGACCGAAAAGGATCGTTTGTGCAAGAGGGCATCTCTCCTGAAGTTTTGTCACATTATGTTCCAACTGGACCATTTGCATTTCATAGTATAAGTGACTGGTTAAGTGACGCACTTTGACGAACAAGCGCTTTCAATTCAAAATGTCACATAATCGAACGTATATGTGACAGGTGCAAAATGTTAATTGGCTACATGCGGGTGTCGAAAGCGGATGGTTCACAAGCAACCGACTTACAGCGTGATGCACTGATTGCTGCTGGCCTCGACCCCTCCCATCTCTACGAAGATCAGGCTTCCGGTAAACGAGAGGATCGCCCTGGACTGGCAGCCTGTCTGAAGGCATTGCGCGAAGGCGATACATTGGTCGTGTGGAAACTGGATCGTCTCGGGCGAGATCTGCGCCACCTGATCAACACAGTCCACGACCTCACTGGGCGTGGCATTGGCCTCAAAGTGTTGACCGGCCACGGCGCAGCCATCGATACCACCACTGCCGCTGGCAAGCTTGTATTCGGCATCTTCGCTGCGCTTGCTGAGTTTGAACGAGAGTTGATCGCCGAACGAACCATTGCGGGGTTGGCATCAGCACGGGCACGCGGCAGGAAAGGTGGCCGACCGTTCAAGATGACCGCAGCCAAGCTACGGTTGGCGATGGCCGCGATGGGGCAACCTGAAACCAAGGTCGGAGATCTGTGTCAGGAGCTAGGTATCACTCGGCAGACCTTATATCGACATGTTTCGCCAAAAGGCGAGCTACGTGGTGATGGCGTAAAGCTGCTCAATGGTGGATGAAGCATTTTGGTAGTGCACTAGGCTTTCGACATTCTGTGCAATCGTCTTCTGAAAATGACAGTGTTTTAAGTGGTTTTACTACTCTAGGGGCTCGCTGTCCAGATGGTTCGCTTGGGGTGTACCTTCGATCTCCCCCCCTCGGTCAGTACCGCCAGCATCATTCGCTGGCACGAGTGGCGACCGGCAGGCAGGGACGCCCAGCCCGGCGAGCTGCGTGGCTGGGGGCGGGTACACGGCCAATACCAGGGTCACGCTATCCAGGTCGATGCCCTGGCCACTCTCTGCGAACAGGCACAATTTGAGCGCTGTGCCTGTGACATTCGTCAGGTGCAGGTGCTCTGTGCCTCCAAGAGCCCCCTCGAGGACTTTACCGATCTGGATGGCTTTGCCGAGGCGCCACCTCGATGACCCTAGCCCCGACAACATCGCCCGCAACCTGGCCCATGGTGAAGTCAGGATCATGCAGCCGGGGTGCGGCGACTATTTTCTCTATCACGGTTGGGATGGCCGGATCTGCCTGGGGTCGCTTCAGAATTCGGAAAATAAAGCACGTTAAGAGATTCGATACCCAGCAACGGCGCGGCTTTGCGCAAGCTGCTCCCCCCTAGACACAGAATTTTCGAGGTTCTCGAAACTCGGCTGTTTCAGCCGTGCAATACGAGAGTGGTTTTCGAGAAAGTAACATGCCATACCAGCACTGGCACGGATCTGATTCTCATTGATGCCTCTCAAAAACGGTCGTTTATGAGAGTGCTAGCCATGCCACTGGCTTACCGTGCTTTATTTTCCGAATTCTGAAGCGGCCCCTGCCTCATCAACAGCGGCGGCAGCCATCATTTTGCGACTGCCCGCTACCTGGCCGGAGTCGCCCGCTTGCCGGTCGAGCTCACAGGGATGCTCAAGGGCTACCAGCTTAACCCTGCCGCTATCAACGCCCTCACCGAGCAGTTTGAGCTGTTCGCCATCACCCGCGATCCGCTGCTCTGGGATGAGCTGTTTGAGGCGATGCGGGCACTGCAGGCCACCTGGTACGCCGGTGACCTGCCTCGTCCCCACAACGAGGGAAGGGTGCTGCTGCCTAAGGCCGACCGCCGCTCGATGACGGTGGCCAGCGCCCTGCGTCAGGCCGGGATGCCGGATCTGGGGTACTATCTGCAGCGGCAAGTCCATCGGCAAGAGGATTATCCGGTCGGGCCGATCATGGCCGGTTGCCACGGCTAACCCCGCACGGTGGACAACTTCCCCGCCCACAGGGGACAAGCCCCTGCGGTACGGCAGTAGTCTATCTAGCCAACACTAGCGCTCTCTACTGTTCTGTGTGTAACACAACGCATAAAACAGCCACCGTATAATAAATTAGCGCCACAGCCATACATTGTATTTCATATGTAATACATAACTCCGTAATATCACCAACAAAAATGTATTACATGTGTGATACATTGATGTGTATCTATTTTTTTAATGTATTTCAAATGTAATACATTCACCCCTTGTAACCAACACTGAAATGTATTACATTTGAAATACATCCAACCATGTAGCAAGGTGACTGAAACATGACAACGACAATTGGAGTGATAAACCAAAAAGGAGGCGTGGGTAAAACCACCACAGTCATCAATCTCTCATCACGGTTTGCAGAGCTTGGCAAGCGCGTGCTGGTGTTTGATTTGGATCCACAAGGCAATTTGAGCACTGTGCTATCCGGTGGAAAATACGATTTCGATCTGACGGTCGCGGACTTGTTCGACAAGCCCAAACGGATTGATATCAATGCCACCATTATTCCATGCATGGCCAACGGTGAGATCATTCCCAATCTTTACCTGGTACCCGCTGACATCAGCCTGTCACGGATCATCGAGCAGAGCCTGACCCAAATACACCGCGAACGGATCTTGATGCGTCACCTGGAGAAGCTGCAGGGCCAATTTGACATCATCCTCCTGGATTGCCCGCCCAACCTGAGCTTAACCAGTACCAATGCCATGATGGCCGCCGATATGTTTTTGATCCCCGTCGATGGTGGTTCCTTTAGCCTCAACGGTCTTGCCGACCTTCTGGATGCTTTGGAAGAGGTAAAGGAGACTGAGCATGTTCCTTATTTCGCCTTTAGAAATGAACGAGCCAAACAAAACAAATTGATCAACGACTTTCTGGATGAACAGTTGGCAGCCCTGAACGATCGGGTTGGCAAGGAGGGGCCTGGAGGCGTCCTTGAATCCTGTGTCAGACGGGAGGAATCCATCGGTCAAGCCAGTGTCACAAGTGTGCCACTCCGTTTTTATCGTCCAGGCGCACTTGCAGTTATGGATTATAAAAATCTTGCCACAGAAGTGTTGCAGAAGATTAATGAATTACAAAGGTAATACAAATGTCAAAACTGGAAGGTAGTTCGGCTCTTACTCGGCGCAAAGAAAAATCACGGTCAGACAAGATAACCACTGTCGGCAGCAGACGCAATGTCACCACCGGCACCTCGCCGACCCCCATTCGATTGACTCCCGATGAACGGGCTGAGTTGAATTTGTGGGTTGAAGAGTTACAGCAACAAACACAAAAAAAGCTGACAGCCGCCAAATTGATGCGTGGATTGATCCATATGAGAAAAAGCATCAATACAGGAAAACTGATCGAAGCGATCAAGGACATCACGTGATAATGACCATCAGTCATCACCCATCGAAATGCAAAATTGATCAATCAATAGTTGATTTCGATTGGTGTAGGCAGACCTTCAATCTTGGCTTGGGGAGCCATACATGCAAGAGCAAAAAGCCAAATGGACATTCGAGCAGGGCGGCTTTTCCAAAGCGCTGATAGCCTGCGCCCCAATGGGGACGGGCTACCATCTTCACCTCATCAGATTTGGCCGCCATACCGATTTTCCGCTAACGTACATTTTCGTTCCGTTGGACTTCACACCCCAAGAATGGGTGATGCCTCCGATCGGTTGAGCTGGTATGATGGGTGCCTTTGAGACTCATAGCTTCATGGCATCCATCACCGTTCACTGTCCTCGTTGCAACTCCGACCGCGTATATCGCCATGGCAAGACCCCTGCCGGTCACGTTCGTTACCGTTGCCCTGCCTGTCCTCATGTCTTTCAGCTCACCTACACCTATGAAGCCCGCAAGCCTGGGGTCAAAGAGAAGATTGTTGATATGGCGTTCAACGGCTCAGGCGTGCGTGATACCGCTCGCGTCCTCAAGATTGGCATCAACACCGTCATACGCGCCCTAAAAAACTCTCCCCAAGGCAAGTGACCTCCGAAAAGGTGGCGCTTATCTGTGAACTTGATGAGCAATGGGCTTATGTCGGCAACAAAAACCATCGTCATTGGCTTTGGTATGCCTTTGATACCAAGAGAAAACGAGTCGTTGCCGATCGTCCCATTTTTCATGTCAACCCACTCTCGGTGAACGGTTACTTCGCTGAGGTATTCCGGGCTATTGTCACATCGGATAATGGCGGGCTTACCTCGCCATGTGATCACCTCTCTAGCGCCCGTTTGACTCATGCTGAACCTCATCCCTGATGCCAAGTGGGGTTCATGATATAACATCAGGGATTTGTTCGTACCTTCCTTAATGCAACAGAACTGACACATTCATTAACGCACACATGTTACGTAATTTATGTAATAGTCATTATTGTCGCCATAAATACTACCATCTAATAAATTTACGACCTCATGATTCCCAACAAAGGTTGATGACCAATAGCCATTGTCCGTACTCCAACCGAGAACTGATAAGATATTGTTAGATTGATATAGTGTATACAATGCAACTAGTTCATCTGTGGCCGGTAATCTCCACCCTCCATAACCATCTAATGAAAGGTTTTGGCAATATGAAGAGGCAGAACCCCAAATATATTTCACATTATTAGGAACGGAGAAATCACCAACCCCAGGTATCGATATCCACAGCCTCACATCAACACTGATTGCATTACTGTTTATCCCATCCTTGCTCGCTGTCACTTGTACCGAGCCGGCCTGTACTCCAGTAAGCAGCCCGTCAGTCGTTACTGTTGCGACATTGGGGTCAGAGGAGCTCCATGCCACGGAGGTGCTCACGTCCGCAGTCGTACTATCACTGTATGTGGCCACAGCAGCCAAGGACTGGACCTGCCCCTTTGCCACGGTCAGTGAGGCTGGAGTGATCTGCAACGAAACAAGGACTGCGTTACTCACATCAACACTGATTGCATTACTGTTTATCCCATCCTTGCTCGCTGTCACTTGTACCGAGCCGGCCTGTACTCCAGTAAGCAGCCCGTCAGTCGTTACTGTTGCGACATTGGGGTCAGAGGAGCTCCATG
>NZ_NEVB01000021.1:0-13601 GCF_002259925.1 Aeromonas sp. A35_P
AAGGTGCGATCCACTTGTTCGCACCTTCCCTAGCCACTGGAAGCGCACTCTGGTATGCGCATTCGATGCAAGGACCATGAATACCGATTGGGATTACGTCCAGAGTATCGCCGATCATGACAACCCGATTTATACCCAGCCGGGGGCATTGGTCACCTCCCCGAGAAATGGCAGGATTTATAACTTTGCCAATATTCAGAAGCCAGGCTACGGAAATATATCGAACTTCTTCACTGCGGGAGCCACCACCCCAATCAGTAACTGGCGGCCGGCGAGTGATTTGCAGGCCTGCTGGCATGCCGTCGAGAGTCAGGCAAGCAATAATAGTCGCGCAGCAATATTCGTGGTGCTGGGCAACAACTCAAGCTTTTCCCGCGCCTTCTTGACGTCTCATCTGGAGGATGCCCCGACAAGCAGCAATGAGCTGACGAGTCAATTAAATCTGGAGTGGCAAGAGTATCCGCTGGATGTGGTTGCCATCAATGGCCTTGACGAGACCATGTTCCTTATCTTTACGACCCGGCATATCTATCAAGTGAAAGGTGGGGTAGCCCGCAGGATAATATCTGACTTTGTCGGTCAGCGCGATGCACCGATAACGTCTGGCCTGAATGCACTGGCACTCGGTACCAACGTGAATGTGATCTATCGGTTAGGTGGTCTGCAGGCGCCCGAGACCCGCTACCATTATCTGCTGACCCGGGATGACAATGGTGACTATACCAGCATGAAATTGCTGCGGACCATCAATAATCCCATGCCCTCAGACTCGCCGATTGTTGGCCGGCTGTTCAAGAAAACCAGCGATCTGGTTTCGCGGATGGACTTTATGTATCACGATGGAAAAAGTGGTTATGCGCGCTATGGCGCAATCATGAACAAGACTGATGATGCCTCCTTGTCATTGTACAATGGGGTGGAATTTCAGGTGCCGGACAATGGATTCCGCTCCTTCTACAAGAATGCGTTTATTCCCAAATAACGCAGTGGGCACGCTTTCAGGCGTTCACGTCCTGGGCCATAAAGGACCCGTATCGACTCTTGATGTGTGGAAAACAGGCCATGCCCTTGTCGGCAACACTTAAAAGCCCTCAGCGAGGGCTTTTTTTATGTCATCCCCTTGCGTGTACAGGGCTTGCTCAGGCGCGGGTATCGAGCAGGTTGCCCTTGCGATCCTCGGCCCCCGTCATGCCCGCCAGTTGTTTGCCAAGGGGGCTCTGCCGGTATTGCAGGTAGTCGCCGAGTTGCTGTTGCTGCTGGTGGCGTTCTTCCATCCGGTAGAGATCGACGGCCGTCGGGGCGCTTTTATCATCGCTCTCCTGCCCACTGGCTTGCAGATAGCGATCCACGGCGGCCTTGTCCTGCTGCTGCTCTGTGTAGGAGACGGCCAGAGTGCGGCGGGTGGTCTCTTTCTCCTCCTGCTTCGCAACATACTCATCTTTCTTGTCCAGCGCCTTGTCGCGGCCCTGGTTTAGCTGCTCCGGGGTCAGCTTGGGATAGGCGTTGCCATAACCGGGCAACGGCATGGGACGAGTGCTGATCTGCATGGGATACCTCTCTGCTAAACCTGGCTGCTTGAGCAATGGCCGCATGATACGAGCTTTCACTTGCGCAAAAAAGCATCATCAGGTGTGCCGTCAAGAGTGGGTTCAGCTTCGAAAGCAGGTTGTGGACAAGGCAAGCAGTGAAAGCGCAGCCGGGGTGGCCCGGTCGGCAGCAGAGATAGAAAAGGCGCCCGAGGGCGCCTTCTGTCACCGCGGGGGATCAGTTGAAGAACCAGTAGCCGCGGTTGACCAGTCGGGTCAGCAGCTGCAGGAAACCGGCCTGATCGGCCAGCTCCACCATGTCGGCCTGGGTGACCATGTCCTTGTCGCACAAGAGCGAGATGGCTGCCGCATCCTCGCTCGGCAGGGTCCAGGCTTCGCCGTCGATGTAGCAGGTCTGGCTTTCACCGCTGAACCAGACGGAGCGCAGGCCCGGCACCTTGATGGCGGGCTCGCCCTGGGTCAGCAGGTCGGCCACTTCCTCGGCGCTGTAGTCAGGCTCCACCGGATTGACGTCCAGATCGTGCTTGGCCTCGGAGATCATGGTGCCGAACCACTCCTTGAACAGGGTCTCGTCATCGAGGGCCTGCTGCATCAGCTCACGCAGGCGGTGCAGCTCATGGGGCTGGATCTCGCCGTGGCGGGCACGGGGCTTGAGGTCGGCATCGCCGTAGCGCTCGGTGCGGATCTCGTTGTCGATCAGGTGATCGGCAAAGGAGGAGATAAGCGCTTTTGCGTCGGGCGCACGGAAGCCCACCGAGAAGTTCAGGGAGGGCTCGATGGCGTAGCCCTCGTGGGGGAATCCAGGCGGAATGTAGAGGATGTCGCCCGGCTCCATGATGACGTCGATGATCGCCTCGAACGGCTCGCAGTGCAGCAGTGCGGCGTGGGCGGCGAACTCGTTCAAGGGCTTGGCATCGCCGACGCGCCAGTGGCGTTTGCCCTGGCCCTGGGTGATGAAGACGTCGTAGTTGTCGATGTGGGGACCGACGCCGCCATGAGGGGTGGAGAAGCTCACCATCACATCGTCAAAACGCCAGCCCGGGATGAACTGGAACGGCAGCGCCAGCTCGTTGACCTCGGGGGCCCAGTGGTTGCAGGCCTGTACCAGCACGGTCCAGTTCTCTTCGCCTAGGTGATCGTAGGATTCGAAGGGCCCGTGGGCCGCTTCCCACTTGTTGTTGAAGCGGGTCACCAGGCGCGATTCAATTACCTCTTCCATGGCCAGACCCGCCAGCTCGTCCGGGCTGATGGGATCCTGAAAGTCGGTGAAACCGCCCTTGATGAGGAGCGGGCGCTTCTGCCAGTAGTGCTCGAGGAAGTGAGCGATATCCAGATTGAGTTGGTACATGGTCTTCTCGTGTCTCTGTGAGAGAGGTGTTGCCCAAGACGGGCTTGGGCAACGCCACTCGTGGCCCTGCCTGGGCAGGGAAAACAACAGGGGGCCCTGTGGCTGGCGCCCAGGGCCCCCGATACTCTCTCGCCCGCTTATTTCAGCAGGTCGACCAGACGCTGGGCGTCGCCGATATAGTTGGCCGGGGTCAGCTTCTTCAGCTCAACCTTGACGGCTTCCGGCAACTCCAGGGTGTCGATAAAGGTACGCATCCCTTCGGCGTCCACGCGGCGGCCACGGGTCAGCTCTTTGAGCTTCTCGTAGGGCTTCTCGATGCCGTAGCGGCGCATCACGGTCTGGATCGGCTCGGCCAGCACTTCCCAGTTGGCATCCAGATCGGCGGCCATGGCATCGGCGTTGGCTTCCAGCTTGGAGATGCCCTTCAGGGTCGCCTGATAGGCGATAAGCGAATAGCCCACTGCCACCCCCAGGTTGCGCAGCACGGTCGAGTCGGTCAGGTCACGCTGCCAGCGGGAGATGGGCAGTTTGCTCGCCAGGTGCTGGAACACGGCGTTGGCCAGACCCAGATTGCCTTCGGAGTTCTCGAAGTCGATGGGGTTGACCTTGTGCGGCATGGTTGAGGAGCCGATTTCGCCGGCGATGGTGCGCTGCTTGAAGTGGCCCAGGGAGATGTAGCCCCACACGTCGCGATCGAAGTCGAGCAGGATGGTGTTGAAGCGCGCCATGGCGTCGAACAGCTCGGCGATGTAGTCGTGCGGCTCGATCTGGGTGGTGTAGGGGTTCCAGGTCAGGCCCAAGGAGGTGACGAACTCCTCGGAGAACTGGTGCCAGTCCACTTCCGGATAGGCGCTGATGTGGGCGTTGTAGTTGCCCACGGCGCCGTTGATCTTGCCCAAGATCTCCACTGCCATGATCTGCTTGAGCTGACGCTCCAGACGGTAGGCGACGTTGGCCATCTCCTTGCCCATGGTGCTCGGGGTCGCCGGCTGACCGTGGGTGCGCGACAGCAGCGGCATGTCGCGGTACTCGGCGGCCAGGCGCTTGATCTCGGCAATCAGCTTCTCGCAGTAGGGCTTGATGACCTCCTCGCGGGCAGTCTTCAGCATCAGGCCGTGGGAGTTGTTGTTGATGTCTTCGGAGGTGCAGGCGAAGTGGATGAACTCGCTGACGGCGGCCAGCTCCGGGTTCACTTCCACCTTCTCTTTGAGGAAGTACTCCACCGCTTTCACATCATGGTTGGTGGTGCGCTCGATCTGTTTGATGCGGGCGGCGTCGCTCTCGTTGAAGTTGCTGACGATGCCGTCGAGCAGGGCACTGGCGGCTGCGCTCAGGGCAGGGACTTCCGGGATCCCGGCGTGGCTGGCCAGTTTTTGCAACCAGCGTACCTCGACTTCGACGCGAAAACGCAGCAGACCGAATTCGGAGAAGATAGGGCGCAGGGCATCGGCCTTGTCGCCATAACGACCGTCAATCGGGGAAACAGCAGTCAGCGCGGACAGCTCCATGGGGTGAACTCCTGATGATTGGTGTGGGGGATTCGTATCCACTCGCGCGCGGGCCGGGGGCTATCAAGGCTGATGTGCGGCTGTTCACCTCGTTCTCCCTCTGCCTGTGCGCGAGCCAATGATTAGTAACGCTTGGCCAGTTCCACCATCTTCTTGCGGGCGAAGATGATCTGGGTGCGACTGCCGCCGAGCTGGCGCCACAGCACGCAGGCCCGGATGCCGGCCAGCAGCAGGGCGCGCACCTTGTGCTGCACCAGCGGCTGCTGCAGGAACAGCGGGGTGCCCGCCACCTGGATGCGCGGGCCGATCGGGCTGATGAGATCGCTGTAGATGCTCGCCATGTTGGCCAGGATCTGCTCGTCGAGCAGGTCGAAATGCTGTTGCTGGCGGCCGATCTGGCCGATCCGCTCACCCAGCATGTTGAGAATGTCCTTGCGCTTGGCCAGCTTGCGCTCCAGCGCAATCAGGCTCACCACGTAGCGGGTCAGCTCGGCATTCTTCTGGCTGCCGTCGGCGCCCAGCTGCTCGACCAGGGCGCGGTAGCCGTCGCGAATGGCCAGGTGGGTGTTGTTGAACACCTCGAGCGGCTGGCTCGGGTTGGTCACCAGAATGCTGGAGAGGCTCTCGCGCAGGGCCGCTTCGTCACAGCTGCCGTCGCGGGCCACCTTCTGCACCAGGTAGGCGGCCTGGCAGATGCCGGCAAAGGCCATGGTTCTGTCTTGGAATTTGTCGCTCATATCTTCACAGCCCTGTTCTGTTCATTCACCGGCCGATGCCATGATCCGGCCTGGAAGTTGCCAATCATGTATCGCTGCCTTGTGCTGTTTTTCTTTGTCCCTTCTCCCGTGAGGGGAGAAGGGAGTAGAGCGCGGACGCTTGTGAGCGTCCAGCCCTTACACCGGATGGCTGAAACGCTGCTCTATGATGCCGCCGCCCAGACACACTTCCCCGTCGTAGAAGACGGCAGATTGGCCCGGGGTCACCGCAGCCTGCTTCTCGTCGAAGATGACCCGGATGGTCTCATCGTCGATGGGCTGGATTAGGCAGGGGATATCTTCCTGCCGATAACGGGTCTTGACGGTGCAGCGGCGCGGTTCGCGAATGGGGGTGCGATCCACCCAGTGCAATTGGCTCGCGATCAGGCCATCGGAGTAGAGGCGGGGATGTTCCCCCTGCGCCACTATCAGGGTGTTGCGCTCGACCTCTTTGTCGACCACGTACCAGGCCTCTTCGGTGGCATCTTTGCGCCCGCCGATGCCGAGCCCCTTGCGTTGGCCCAGAGTGTGATACATCAACCCCTGGTGCTCGCCGATCACCTTGCCATCCACGGTTTCGATGGGGCCGGGCTGGGCGGGCAGGAACTTGGCCAGGAAGTCCTTGAATTTGCGCTCACCGATGAAACAGATGCCGGTGGAGTCTTTCTTCTTGGCGGTGATGAGATCCAGCTGCTCGGCGATGCGGCGCACTTCGGGTTTTTCCAGATCGCCGACCGGGAACAGGCTCTGACCCACCTGGGTTTCGCTCAGGGTGTAGAGGAAGTAGCTCTGATCCTTGTTGGTATCCAGACCGCGTAGCAGGCGCGGGCGGCCGGTGCTGTCGTCACGGCGCACATAGTGGCCGGTGGCGATGTAGATGGCACCCAGCTCTTCGGCGGCGAACTCCAGGAACGCCTTGAACTTGATCTCCTTGTTGCACAGGATATCCGGGTTCGGCGTACGGCCGGCCTTGTACTCTTCGAGGAAGTGCTCGAACACGTTGTCCCAGTACTCAGCGGCGAAGTTGATGGTGTGGAGTTTCATCCCCAGCTTGTCGCAGACGGCCTTGGCATCAGCCAAATCCTGGGCGGCAGAGCAGTACTCGTCCGTGTCGTCTTCTTCCCAGTTCTTCATGAACAAGCCTTCGACCTGATAGCCCTGCTGCTGGAGCAGGTAGGCCGAGACGGAAGAATCCACGCCGCCGGACATGCCGACGATCACCTTGATTTGGCTGTTGTCTGTCATTAGTCGAAGTTACCAGTTCGTTTAAACGGGGCGTATTCTACCAGAATTTCGCGCCCCCGGTCACATATCCATGCCGCCGTTCCCATCAGGAACCCGGCAGCAGGAAATCGTTTTTCTTGTCTCGGCCCCACGGCGTCAAAAAGAGCTTCTAACGGCTCTCAGATAAAGGCCTTGAGGGCCGACAGCGGCAAGCGGGTGCCCGCCAGATAGTCCTGAATGCACTGCCACACCAAGGGGCTTCTCAGGGCCGCTTTGCACTCGGCAATCTCCTCCAGGGTGAGCCAGTGGCAGGCCAGCACGTCGCCGTCGGGATCCTCTGGATGGTGCTGACCCGGCGCCTTTTCAAGGTCGAAGATGACGGCGATGCGCACAAAGGTGGCCTCGCTGTCCGCCGGCTTGTAGAGATAGACCCCGAGCCAGGTGGTAGGAGCGGCGGTGAGCCCGGTCTCTTCTTTCAGCTCGCGGCAGGCTGCCTGGATGAGATCTTCCCCCGGCTCCACGTGGCCGGCGGGCTGGTTGAAACGGCGCTGGCCTTTTATCTCCTCTTCCACCAGCAGGAAACGGCCCTGCCAGTGCACCAGGGCGGCCACGGTAAGGCGGGCGGGCAGGGGGGGGATGATCGCTCATTGGGACTCCTTGTCTTGTGTATTGTGCCTTGCTGTGGCACTCGATCAGGTTGTGCCATCTATGTTGCGGCACGCTGGCCAAATGGCTTGCTCGTGTTATTCCGATGGCTTGCTGCGGGCCGGGCGGCGTGCGGTGCCACGGCCGCCGCTGCGATTGGCCGGGCGGGGGCTCGCTTCGCGGCTGTCCCGCTCCTGGTGTTGGGCGTGACGGGCCGGCCGGGCCTTGCTGTTGCTGCCGGTTCCCTGTGGCCTGGCGGCTGTGCGCGGCTTGCCGTGCGTTGCAGAATGCCGTGGTGCTGGTGCCAGCTCGGGAGCGGGCAGGGCGCGGCTCTCCCCCGGTGCCAGACCATCGAGGGTCCACTCCCCGATGGCGTAGCGGATCAGGCGCAAGGTGGGGTGACCGATATGGGCGGTCATCCGCCGCACCTGGCGGTTGCGCCCCTCGATAATCTTGATCTCCAGCCAGCAGGTGGGGATCTCCCTGCGCTCGCGAATGGGCGGGTTGCGCGGCCACACCGCCGGTTCCGCCATGATGCGCGCCCCGGCGGGCAGGGTCATGCCGTCGTTGAGCTCCACTCCGGCGCGCAGGGCGGCCAGTTTCTCCTCGCTTGGAATACCTTCCACCTGCACCCAGTAGGTCTTGGGGGTCTTCTCCCCCGGCTGGGTGAGGCGCGCCTGCAGCTTGCCGTCGTTGGTGAGCAGCAAGAGCCCCTCGCTGTCGCGATCGAGCCGACCCGCGGCATAAATGCCGGGCTCGGTGATGTAATCCTTGAGGGTCTCGCGGCCCGCCTCGTCGGTGAACTGACAGAGCACCATGTAGGGCTTGTTCAACAGCAGCAGCTTGCGATCGGCCGGGGCGGGGGCCGGTTTGCACTCGCCCTCCTTGTCTCTCATGGCGTGTTGCGCCTCCCGGCGTTGGGATGGGCGCGCCGTGGCGGCGGCTCTGCTGGCCGAACGTTCAGCGTTAGGACGGGCGGAGAGGGAGAGACGGGGACGGGCTGATTTCATCGCATGCATACCAAAAACAGAGGAAGGGCGAGTGTACCACAGGGGGCTGTCACGGGCATGAACGACGGGGCTAGCCGCTCAGCCGAGCAGGCCGTCGATGACGATGGCCTGACGGGCGGGGGCGGAGCCGGCGTGCAGCAGCGCCGTACCCACCTGCTCGTCCATCAGTGCGCGGGCCAGCCGGGTGAGGGGACGCAACTGCTCGGGGGGCAAGCCGGCGGGCACTGCGAGCAAAATCAGAGTCTGCACCGGCCCGAGTGCGGAGCCCCACTCGATGGGTTCGCTGCTGCTGAGCAGCGAGAGCGCGGGTCGGCTCATGGCGGGGCAGATGACGTGGGGCATGGCGAGGCCGGGCCGGATGATGGTGGCGGCCAGCTGCTCGCGCGCGGCGATGGCCTGCTCCAGCGCTGGCCTGTCGCTTATCAGCGCGGCGGGCAGCAGATCCACCAGCACCGCCAGCGCCTGGCCCTTGTCGAGGGGGGCCGTGGCATGGCCAAGTTGAGCCAGGGTGAAGCAATAGTCGGGCAGGGCCTGGCCCAGGCGCTGCTCGGCCAGGGCGGCGCTGCCCGGGCGCCCCAGCGGCTGGCCCAGCTCCACGCACCAGCAGGTGAAGGCCATGTGGGCGAGCTCGGCATCCAGCCCCTCGATCAGCAGCAGACAGAGATCGCCGGGCTGGGTGGCCAGGGTGAGCAGGGAGAGCTGGTTGGTCGCCTCCACCGCCTGGCGGCGGGTGACGTTGATGAACTGGATATGGGACTTGAACAGCCCGGCCAGCCGGCTCAACTGCTTGGCCTGGGTGATGGTGAGCCCAAGCCTGCAGTGAAAGGAGATCTCGCGGATCAGCATTCAGACGCCGGGGGCGGCGGTCTTGAGCACGGCCACCGCATCGAGCAGCACCGCCTCCAGCGCCACCTGGTGGATGGGACAGCCGAGGAAGCGATCTTTTTGCTCAATCTCGATGTCGGAGGCGATCAGCACCAGATCGGCGCCGGAGATGTCGCGGGCGGTGAGGATGTTCTCCAGCCCCATGGCTCCCTGGGTTTCGACCTTGATCTTGAGCCCCAGCTTGTCGGCGGCTTTTTGCAGCGCCTCGGCGGCCATGTAGGTGTGGGCGATGCCGGTGGGGCAGGCGGTGACGGCGAGGATCTTCATGGGCTCTCACGGCAAATTCGGGTGGGGCAACAAGATAGCGCCAAGGGGCGGCCTTGCCAAAGGGGCGGAGGTAAAAATGGGATCCCGACTGCGCTCTGTTGAAGGGATGGGCAAGGGGTGAGCGTTTTTGCGGCCCCAAAAGGGACAAACGGGGAAAAAGGGGATAAAAAACGGCCCGCCAGAGGGCGGGCCGAATGCACACTACGGAGTGAAATCTTAAGATAGGGCGGATGCCGGGGCTCAGGCGGACTGGGCAGCCAGGGCGGCGGCTTTCAGCTCCCGCTTGATGCGGCGGATCTTGCGCTCTTCGGCAACCGCGACGCAGGCCATCAGCACCAGACAGGCGGCGGCGGCCATGTCCAGCGCCGCGAAGGTGCCGGTCCAGCCGGTCAGGCCGAAGATGGGGGTGCCGTCGGCAATCATGCCCAGACCCAGTTTGGCGAAGCTGTCACCGATGAGGTAGGCGAAGGTGCCCTTGACGCCATCGGCCACGCTGATCCCCTGCTTGGGCACGAAGCCCACGGCGGCCACGCCGATCAGCAGCTGCGGACCGAACACCAGGAAGCCCAGCAGGAACAGGGAGCCCAGGAACATGAACTGGGTGGTGGCGTGCTGGTAGAGCCCCAGGGTGGCGATGATCAGCGCCAGTGCCACGCAGGCCACCAGACCACGGCGACCGTTGGCCAAGTCAGAGAGGTAACCCCACATCAGGGTACCGACCAGGGCGCCCACTTCGAAGAAGGTAAAGCCCTGGATGGCGATTTCCTTGGAGAAGCCGAGCTCCTGGTGGGCATAGACGGTGGACCACTGGTCGATACCGATGCGCACCACGTAGAGGAAGATGTTGGCGAAGCAGAGCAGCCAGATCACCTTGTTGAGCAGCACGTACTTCACGAAGATCTGCCACTTGGTCAGCTTCTGCTCTTCGGTGGCAACGTCTTCTTCGCTCGCCACTTCGTCAAACAGCTCTTCCACCTTGCCCAGGCCATAGGCTTCCGGCGAATCGCTACCAAAGCGCAGGCCAACAAAACCGACGATCAGCGCGATGATGGAGGGGAAGATGAACATGCCGAGCACGTTGCCATCGAACAGGTAGTTGGCACCGAACAGCGCCACACCGGCCGCACCGGCGCCGCCCACGTTGTGGGAGAGGTTCCACATGCCCAGATAGGTGCCGCGCTTGTTGCGGGGTGTCCACTTGGTGATGGTGGAGTAGCTGCAGGAGCCGCCACAGCTCTGGAAGAAACCGCTGGCCGCGTAGAAGAAGATCATCAGGTAGAGGCTGAAACCGGTGCCGCCCATGCTGGCACTGAAGCCCAGCATGCAGAGGGAGGAGAGGATCAGCATCAGCGGCAGGAACTGCTTGGTGTTCTTGCCATCGGCATAGTAGGAGACGATGGTCTTGCCCACCCCGTAGGTGATGGAGAAGCCAAGGCCGATCATGCCGAGCTCGGTCATGGAGAGACCGTACTCCTGGATCATGTCATTCTGCGCAATGTTGAAGTTCTTGCGGATCAGATACATGGTCAGGTAACCGATGAACACAACCAGATAGGATTGCATAAACGGTTTGAACCAGAGCTTGCGCCGGGCTTCGACCGGCAGGTTCAGGGTGGGGACCCGGACCTGTTCGAGCAGTTTAAACATCTTCGTTCATCCTCTGCGAGATAGACGCTGTTTCCGCCGCGTTCCACCCTTTTTGATTGGAGTTGGAGGTCACGCCACGGAAAGAACAACAGGAAGCGGGCGCGATGCGCGGCGAGCCCCTGTCGATTGAACCCATGCCCGTCCCTTGCGCCATGGCGCGGGTCGGGTAACCACATCAGGTAGCGTGACTTTAATGAGGCGCGCTGCAAATGGCGTGAGAGCCATCCCTAGGGGGGGTAGGAAAATTTCCTAGTTTGGCGGGATCCGGCCGCGAAGCGTGAAGAGGATCACAAGCCGGCGTCGTACAGCAGAGGTGAACGGGCTCTCTCGAACCCGACAAATAGACGAGGCCACCCGCAGGTGGCCTCGTCCGCTCTGGCTGGCGCCGGCGACGGGAATCCGGGCGCTTGCCCGTGCCTGCTGGTACATCCGCAAAGCAGGGCCCGATCAGGCTTGTCATCGTCGTGGTGGGGCGAAGAGTGGGGCTGCGCCCAAAACGGATCGAGCAACATGGTGTCATTTTTCCCCTTTTGATAGGGTGCCACTCTTTGCAATCCCCGAGGCCGCCATGAAGCTTTCACAACTCAATGCCTTTCGCGCCATCGTCGAGTGTCAGACGGTGACCGCCGCCGCCGAGCGCCTCAACCTGAGCCAGCCCGCCGTCAGCCGCTTGCTGATCGCCCTCGAGAGTCGCCTCGGCTTCACCCTGTTCGTACGCAAGAAGAATCGCCTCGAGCTCAGCGACGAGGGGCAGGCCTTCTATCTGGAGGTGGCCCGGGTGTTCGAGGCGGTGGCCGGGCTGGATCACGCGGCGGACGCCATTCGCACCCGCCATTTTGGCTCCCTCAACATCGCCGCCATGCCACTGCTCTCCAACGCCTTCTTGCCCCGGGTGGTGGCGGGTTTTCTGCGCGATAGCGAGGGGCTCAAAGTGGGACTCAAGACCTACCGCTCCGAAGAGGTGCTGCGCCGCATCCAGAGCCAGACCACCGACATCGGCGTTGCCTTCGTGGAGGGGAGCTGGCCCGGGGTGCAGGCCCAACGGGTGAGCTGCGAGAGCGTCTGCCTGCTGCCGGCGAGCTCCCCCCTGGCGGCGCTGACGGCGCTGGATGTGGCCGATCTGGCGGATCAGCCCCTCATCCGCCATGAAAAGGATCCCCAGCAGCGCCGGCTCGATGCCCTGTTGCATCGCTATGGGCTCACCACTCGCCAGCAACTGGAGGTATCGCTCGCCAGCACGGCCGCGGCCCTGGTGCGCGAGGGGGTGGGGATGGCGGTGACCGACCCCTTCACCGCCACCCTGGCCTGCGAACAGTCGAGCCTGGTGATGCGCCCCTTGCGCTTCTCCTTGCCGTTCGAGTTCGACATCCTCTATCCGGGGCTCAGGCCCATCCATCGCCACGCCGAGCAGTTTGTGGAGCGCTTCTGGCTGCTGGCCGACGAGCTGGGGATCCTGCTCCATATCGGCGCCATCCGCGAGCTGGGGGATGCGCCAGATCACAGTTAGCCGCGCTCGTCTCGCTCAGCGGGAATACATTTTTATTATTGTTTTTCAGTGAGTTGTGTCGATCTGTTGCGCCACCATGCGCTTTTGGCATGGTGCCCACCGCCTTCGTCATTGGAGGGGCAGGATCCTGCGCTCCTACTCTGGGTCCTCACCCATGAGGAGGAGTGCACACATGCGAGTATCGATCTTCGGCTCGGGCAACGCCGGGCTGACGGCGGCCTACCACCTGACCCAGCAAGGGGCGAGCGTCTGCCTGTTTGGAGCCGAGGGGTATGATGCCCCCCTGGACGAGATTGCCGCCGTCGGTGGCATCCGCGCCCTGGCAGAGCATAACGGGGTTGCCCTGACCTACGCCGGCTTTCAAGCCGTCGATCGCCTCACCCGCCGGGTGGAGGAGGCGGTGGATTACGCAGACGTCCTGATCCTGCCAGTTCCCTCCTTTGCCCAGGAGCCCCTGTTTCGCCAGATGCTCCCTCACCTGCGCAGCGGCCAGCTGATCCTGCTGATGCCGGGCAACTATGGCTCTTTGGTGCTCAAACGCATTCAGGAGGAAGAGGGGTATGGCCAGCTCGATCTCACCTTCGTCGATGCCATTTCCATCCCCTGGGCGACCCGCATCGTCGGCCCGGCCGAGCTCGCCATCCTCGGCATGAAGCGCTTCCTGCCCCTCGCCGCCCTGCCGGCGAGCCGCACCGACCAGGCGATTGCCCGGCTGCAACCGCTGATGCCCCTGCCCCTCACCGCGCTGCCCAACGTCATCAGCGCCGGACTTGAGAACATCAACTTCGGTGGCCACCCCCTGTTGACCACCCTCAACATGGGGCTGCTCGAGAACTTTGGTGGCGAGTTCAACTACTACAAGGACTGCTGTTCCCCGGCCACCGCACGCGCTGCGGCGGCCATGGATCAGGAGCGTCTGGCGGTGGGGCAGGCGCTGGGGCTTAGGCTGCGTTCTCAAAATGCTGGTTTTCTGTCCACCAATAGTTCCCGTAAGTAACGAAGGCAGAAAGCCAGCTTGATAAAAGCAGCAAAACTTCCCGCCAGCTTTTCATACCTCGTTGAGAATCGGCGAAACTTCTTCAGCCATCCGAAGCACCGTTCGACCACATTTCTCCTACGATAACGAGCTTTGTCTAACACCAGTGGACGTCCCTTATGGTGCCGTTGCTGGTCGCTGCGTTGCGGGATAACCGCTTTTATCTTTCTGCGCCGGAGTTCTGCCCGCAGAGCCCTGCTGCTATAGGCCTTATCTGCGGCA
>NZ_NEVB01000022.1:0-55571 GCF_002259925.1 Aeromonas sp. A35_P
AAAGCAATTACTGTCTTGTTTTTACGAGGATGCTTTTTGAGTTCCTTGAGTTTGCCAGGGCGCCTGGCAATCGCCCATTCAGCCTTCACATCGGCCAGCTCTTCACGGTTTTCTGCCCCCTGATATCCCGCGTCAGCGAACACAAACTCTTCCTTGCCATGGAGCAGATTCCCCACCTGATTGAGGTCGTGCTCGTTGGCTGACGTGGTCTCCAGACTGTGGGTGAGGCCACTCTTGGCATCAACGCCGATATGAGCCTTCATGCCGAAATACCACTGATTGCCTTTCTTGGTCTGATGCATCTCGGGGTCACGCTCTCCCCGCTTGTTTTTGGTGGAGTTGGGGGCTTCGATGATAGTGGCATCGACCAGCGTGCCTTGCTTCATCATGATGCCAGCGTCACAGAGCCACTGGTTGATGGCCTCGAATAGTTGGCGTGCCAGTTGGTGCTGCTCCAGCAGATGCCGGAAATTCATGATGGTAGTGCGGTCAGGGATAGCCTGGTCCAGGGAGAGTTTGGCAAACAGACGCATTGAGGCAATTTCGTAGAGTGCGTCCTCCATGGCGCCGTCGCTGAGGTTGTACCACTGCTGCATACAGTGAATGCGGAGCATGGTATCGAGTGGGTAGGGACGACGCCCGTTACCAGCTTTGGGATAGACGGGTTCGATGACCCCCAGCATCCTTGGCCATGGGAGCACAGCCTCCATGCGAGCCAAGAATATCTCTTTACGGGTTTTACGGCGTTTGCCATTGAACTCGCAGTCCGCGAAGGTGAGCTGGTGACTCATGCTGAACCTCATCCCTGATGCCAAGTGGGGTTCATGATCTCACATCAAGGACTTGTTCGCACTTTCCCTGGTTCATCTTCCGGATTGGCTATCAGGATCTCGGTCAGGCGGCCCTGCTGGTTACGACTGAGCACCAGTTTGCGGCCCGGTTGCAGGTCGGCCGGGCTGCCATTCAGCCAGCGAGTATCGTCATCGAAGGAGAGCACGCCGAGCCCCTGCAACCGCAGGGCGCGACCCGTGACGGCCAGCAGGGAGGCTTCAGCCCGGCGCCACTGGCTGGTCGGCAAGAATCCGGCGATGGCGTCGGCCATGCCAATGCGCTCGGCGACGCCGTCACGGCTGAGGATGGCCAGACGCATGCCGGGTCTGAGCTCATCGTTGCCTGCCACCCCGCTCAGCGCGGCATTGCCGAGCTCGAGTTCGGCCCCCTGAAACTGCAGGCGCAGGCCATCGTTGTGTTCCAGCTCCACCAGCCAGAGTTCACCATCGGCGGCCAGAGCGCAGAGCGGCAGTGTCAGCAGCAGGAGGGAGGTGCGTGTCATAACAGAAGGCCCATAGTGAAACCGTGCTAGGTTTAACTATGGGCCCGGTGAGTGGTTTTTTCCGCCCGGTTCGTCTTGCCGTGCGTCAATCATCCTCGCGGCAGCGGCTCAGGCGCATGCCGTCAAACTTGCACTCCAGCTCCAGCCAGCGTCCTTCGAACGGAGCCAGACTGTCGTCCGAAGTGACATAACCCCAGATCCGCCCCTGCTCCACCGGCCCTTCCAGATCCATCTCGTCATCCTCCTCCAGCGCTTCGACCTCGCGGATCAGCCGCAGCTCGCCCTCGACCACCCCTTCTAGGTCGACCCAGGTGCCGCCGAGGTCGTCCTCTCTCAGCCCGTCCTTGAAGCGGGTCTGTTCGTCGATCACAAAGGGGATGCCGTTGACCATCAGCTGGCCCAGCTGCCAGGTGGTGCGGCCGGTCAATTTGAACTCCGCCGACTGCGCAGCGCCGAATGGCAACAAGATCAGCAGCAGGAGAGTACAGAGAGACTTCTTCATCGGGGATCCTCGGGGTTACACTGCCACACAGGATGCCTCATCCGGTGTGAGATGACCGTGAAATGCCGGTCGCAACCAGGAGATCAAAGCATGAAAATACTGGTGGTGGAAGACAATCCCCAGGTCGCGGAAACCATCATGGATTATCTGGAGCTGGCGGGCCACCGGCTGGACTGCGCCTACCACGGCCAGGCGGCCCTGCAGTTGCTGGCCGAGCAGCGCTTCGACGTCATCATCATGGACGTCATGATGCCGCGCCTCGACGGCCTCAGCACGGTGGCCCGCCTGCGAGAGCAGGGGATCCCGACCCCAGTGCTGTTTCTCACCGCTCGCGACAGCCTGGACGACAAGCTGGCGGGCTTCAAGGCCGGCGGTGACGACTATCTGGTCAAACCGTTCGCCATGGAGGAGCTGGAGGTGCGGCTGCAGGCGCTGGCCCTGCGCGGCCCCCGCAGCGACATGGGGGCGCTATGCGTGGGCGAGCTGACCCTGGATCCCGCCAGCGGCCGCGCCACCCGGGCCGGAGTCGAGCTCAAGCTCGGCAAGATCCAGTTCCAGATCCTCACTCTGCTGGCGCGCCGGGCTCCCGCCCTGGTTACCCGCCAGGAGGTGCTCGATACCGTCTGGGGCGACGAGGAGCCGGACTCCGATGCCCTGCGCAGCCACATCTATGCCCTGCGCAATGCCCTCGACAAACCCTTCCCGGCCCCCATGCTGGAGACCCTGCACGGCCAGGGCTATCGACTGGTGACCCCATGATGGGCCGCCAGCACTGCCTGACTCTGCCCGCGGGGAGGCCGTCATGAGCCTGCCCAGCCTGCGCCGTCGCCTGATCCTCACCCTGAGCGGCGCCGGCCTGCTGCTGCTGGTCATCATCAGCCTGCTGATGGTGGTGGCCGAGGACAAGATGGAGGAGCTCAGCCTGCGCCACTGGCTGGAGGCGGAGGTGACTCGCTACGGCGACGACTGGTTGCGGCTCGGCATGGCGGCCCCCGCCCCCAGCCCGCGTCAATTCTCCAGCTACTGGACCGAGGCCGGCCGCCTGCCGATCTGGCTCAAACCCTACCAGAGGCCGGGTTTCTACGAACACGTGCTGGGGGACGAGGACAAACACTTCCTGGTGCGGCCCCATCCGTCCGGTAAGGGGCTGCTCTATCTGGTGTTCAACGACGACGCCGACGACTACCTGGATCCCTACGAGGATCAGCTGCACCTGGCGACCCGGCTGATCGGGCTGACCCTGCTGCTCGGCTGCATCGGCTTCGGCATCTGGCTGGTGCGCCACATCACCCGGCCGCTGCAGCGGCTGCAACAGCGGGTCGCCCACCTCACCCCGGATCAGGCCGACTTCGTGCCCGATGCTCCCTGGCAGGAGCTCAGGGACATCGAGCTGGCGCTGCTGGCCGGCAAGCAGGAGGTGGCCGCGGTGTTTGCCCGCGAGCAGGAGTTCAGCCGCTTCGCCAGTCACGAGCTGCGCACCCCCAACATGGTGATCCAGGGCTCGGCCGCCCTGCTCGGCAAGGTGAGCGATCTGCCCGCCCCCGCCGCCCGCGCCACTACCCGCATTCGCGCCGCCGCCGACGAGATGGCGCTGCTCACCGAGACTTTTCTGCTGCTGGGCCGCAAGGAGCCAGTGGAGCGCCCGCCCCAGCAGGTGGCGCCGCTCATTCGCCAGGAGCTGGCCCGCCTCGCCCCGTTGCTGCAGCGAGAGGAGCTGGATATCCGGCTACAGCTGGACGACGAGAGCGAGGCGCTGGCCCCCCTCTCCCTGCTCGCCATTGCGCTCGGCAACCTGCTGAAGAATGCCCTCAGCTACGCCGAGGGGCACATCGACATCGAGCTGGCCGGCCCCCTGCTCACCATCAGCAACCCCACCGCCGCCGCGCCGGATCAGATCCTCGGCTACGGCTGTGGCCTCACCATCATCCAGCGCATCTGCGAGAAGCTGGGCTGGCAGATAGAGACCCGGCTGGAGGGGGGCATCTTCAGCGCCCGATTGGTGATGATCACCAGCGAACCAACGAAGGCATAGCCCCCTCATCCCCGGCCCTTCTCCCGCAAGGGGAGAAGGGAGACAACAGACACTCCTCGGCAAGACCGCGGCCCACCAGCCAGATAGCAACAGGGCGCCCGAAGGCGCCCTGTTTGCAATGCGTTGGCCGCAAGCCCGGCGTCACTCCGCCGGCTTGTGCTTGCGACTCGCCTTGAGCTCGAGAAACTCGATGATCTTACCGGCCACGTCCTTGCCGGAGGCAGCCTCCACCCCTTGCAGGCCGGGGGAGGAGTTGACCTCCAGCACCAGCGGGCCGCGGGCACTGCGCAGGATATCCACCCCGGCTACGTCCAGCCCCATGATCTTGGCGGCCTGCACCGCGGTGGCCCGCTCTTCCGGGCTTATCTTGATCGCCTCGGCGGTGCCGCCCCGATGCAGGTTTGAGCGAAACTCCCCCGGCTGGGCCTGGCGACGCATGGCCGCCACCACCTTGCCGTTGACCACCAGGCAGCGGATGTCGGCGCCGTTGGCCTCGCGGATGTACTCCTGCACCAGGATGTTGTTGTTGGTCTGGATGAAGGCCTCGATCACGCTCTCGGCGGCCTTCTGGGTTTCGCACAGCACCACACCGATCCCCTGGGTTCCCTCCAGCAGCTTCACCACCAGGGGCGCACCGCCCACCATGGTGATGAGATCGGGCACGTCGTGGGTGCTGTGGGCATAGCCGGTCACCGGCAGGCCGATGCCGTGGCGGGAGAGCAGTTGCATGGCCCGCAGCTTGTCGCGGGAGCGGGAGATGGCCACCGAGCTGTTGAGCGCCATGGTGTTCATCATCTCGAACTGACGCAGCACGGCTGTGCCGTAGAAGGTGATGCTGGCCCCGATGCGCGGGATCACCGCATCATAGCTCTCCAGCTCCCGTCCTTCGTAATGGATGGAGGGGTTGTGGGAGGCGATGTTCATGTAACAGCGCAGGGTGTCGAGCACCTCGACCTGATGACCGCGCGCCTGCGCCACCTCGACCAGACGGCGGGTGGAGTAGTTTTTCGGCTCACGGGATAAAATGGCGATCTTCATGACAATTCCGCTAGGAGGCAGTGCCTGGGCAGGATGGGGCGGGAGAGTATAAAGTGCCACAGCGCCAAGACAACGCCAATTGTTTCTCCTGACAACAAGACAAACCACACAGAAACGTGCGCTGCCATCCCGCTGTCACCCGCTTGTCAAACGACGGCACCAGACTGGTCTGTCTCCCGGGTCTGGATGCCGCCTCCTTCAGCGAGGATCAATCGGGCCGACGCCTCAGTGCAGGTTCGGCCCCAGCCAGCGTTCGGCCTCTGCCAGGGTCATGCCCTTGCGCACGGCGTAGTCCTCCACCTGATCCCGCTGGATCTGGGCCACCGCGAAGTACTTGCTGTCGGGGTGGGAGAAGTACCAGCCCGACACCGCCGCCCCTGGCCACATGGCGTAAGACTCGGTGAGCTGCATGCCAATGGCCTGCTCCACATCCAGTAGCTCCCAGATGCTCCCCTTCTCGGTGTGCTCCGGGCAGGCCGGGTAACCCGGCGCCGGGCGGATGCCACGATAGTTCTCGCGGATCAGCTCCTCGTTGGAGAGTGCCTCGTCCGGGGCATAACCCCAGTGCACTTTGCGCACCTGCTCGTGCAGGTACTCGGCAAAGGCCTCCGCCAGACGGTCGCACACCGCCTGAATGAGGATGGCGTTGTAGTCATCGTGCTCCGCCTTGTAGGCCTTGGCGATGGCCTCCTCGCCGATGCCGCCGGTCACCGCGAAGGCGCCGATCCAGTCCGGCTTGCCGCTCTCTTTGGGGGCCACATAGTCCGCCAGACAGTAGTTCGGGAAACCCTGCTTCTCGCTCTGCTGGCGCAGGTGGTGCAGCACTTTTTTCACTTCAGTGCGCGACTCGTCGGTGTAGACCTCGATGCTGTCCCCCACCGTGTTGGCGGGGAACAGACCTATGATACCGGCGCAGCGCACACTCTCATCTTTCTCCAGCTGATCCAGCATGGCGTTGGCGTCGGCAAAGAGGCGCGTTGCCTCCTCCCCCACCACTTCATCCTCCAGGATGCGGGGGAACTTGCCCGCCAGCTCCCAGCTGAGGAAGAACGGCGTCCAGTCGATGTAGGGGCGCAGCACCGAAATGGGCACGTTCTCGAACTTCTGTACGCCGGGCTCCCGGGGCGCCGGCGGCTCATAGCCCACCCAGTCCAGCTGATGGCGGTTGGCACGGGCTTCCGCCAACGTGATGGGGCGCGAGCGCGGCTGCTTGCGGGCGTGCTGCTCGCGGGCGATCTCGTACTCCTTGTCGATGCGGGCCACAAAGGCGGGCTTGAGATCCGGGCTCAGCAGGCTCTGGGCCACCCCCACCGCGCGGGAGGCGTTGGAGACATAGACCACGGGCTCGGAGTAGTTCTGCTCTATCTTCACCGCGGTGTGCGCCTTGGAGGTGGTGGCACCGCCGATGAGCAGCGGCAGCTTGAAGCCCTGGCGCTCCATCTCTTTCGCCACGTGCACCATCTCGTCGAGAGATGGGGTGATGAGGCCCGACAGGCCTATGATGTCAGCCCCCACCTCCCGCGCCGTCTTGAGGATGGTCTCGCAAGGCACCATAACCCCGAGGTCAATGATCTCGAAGTTGTTGCACTGCAGCACCACGCCCACGATGTTCTTGCCGATGTCGTGCACGTCGCCCTTGACGGTGGCCAGCACGATTTTGCCGTTGCTGGAGCCGCCGGACTTCTCCGCCTCGATGTAGGGCTGCAGGTAGGCCACCGCCCGCTTCATCACCCGGGCCGACTTCACCACCTGGGGCAGGAACATCTTGCCTGCGCCGAACAGATCGCCCACCACGTTCATGCCATCCATCAGCGGCCCCTCGATGACGTGCAGCGGCCGCTCGGCCCTGGCCCGCGCCTCTTCGGTGTCCTCCTCGATAAAGTCGGTGATGCCTTTCACTAGGGCGTGTTCGAGCCGCTTGCCCACCGGCCAGCTGCGCCACTCCTGCTCCCGTGGATCCTCGGCCTGGGCGCCGGCACCGCGATACTTCTCGGCGATGGCCAGCAGCTCCTCGGTGGCGTTGTCATTGAGGTTGAGCACCACCGCCTCGACCTTCTCTTTGAGCTCGGCCGGGATGTCTTCATAGATGGCGAGCTGGCCGGCGTTGACGATCCCCATGTCCATGCCGTTCTTGATGGCGTGGTAGAGGAAGACGGCGTGGATCGCCTCACGCACCGGCTCGTTTCCCCTAAACGAGAAGGAGACGTTGGAGACACCGCCGGAGATCATGGCGTGGGGCAGATTATCCTTGATGTCCTTCACCGCGTCGATGAAGTCCACCGCGTAGTTGTTGTGCTCGTCGATGCCGGTCGCCACCGCGAAGATGTTGGGGTCGAAGATGATGTCTTCCGGCGGGAAGCCCACCTGATCCACCAGGATGCGGTAGGCGCGCTGACAGATTTCGAACTTGCGGGCGCGGGTATCCGCCTGCCCCACCTCGTCGAACGCCATGACGATGACGGCGGCGCCGTAGCGGCGCAGCAGTTTCGCCTGCTCGATGAACTTGTCCACCCCCTCCTTCATTGAGATGGAGTTGACCACCGGCTTGCCCTGCACGCACTTGAGGCCGGCCTCCAGCACCTCCCACTTGGAGGAGTCGATCATCACCGGCACCCGGGCGATGTCCGGCTCACCGGCGATGAGGTTCAAGAAGCGCACCATGGCCGCCTCGGCATCCAGCATCCCCTCGTCCATGTTGATGTCGATGATCTGGGCGCCGTTTTCCACCTGCTGCTTGGCCACATCCAGGGCCTCGTCGTAGAGCCCCTCCTTGATGAGCCGCTTGAACTTGGCCGAGCCGGTGACGTTGGTGCGCTCCCCGACGTTCACGAACATGGACTCAGCCGTGATGATGAGGGGCTCAAGGCCCGACAGCCGGCAGGCCACCGGCAGATCCGGCAGGGCGCGGGGCTTGATGCCCGCCACGGCGTCCGCCATGGCGCGGATGTGGGCCGGGGTGGTACCACAGCAGCCGCCCACCAGGTTGAGAAAGCCGCTTTGTGCCCACTCGCGGATATGCTCCGCCATCTCGGCAGCGTCGAGGTCGTACTCGCCGAACGCGTTCGGCAGACCGGCGTTGGGGTGGGCGCTCACGCAGGATTCGCTGATGCGGGAGAGCTCCTCCACGTACTGGCGCAACTCATCTGGCCCCAGCGCGCAGTTGAGGCCGAAGGAGACGGGTTTGACGTGGCGCAGCGAATGGTAGAAGGCCTCGGTAGTCTGGCCGGAGAGGGTGCGGCCGGAGGCGTCCGTGATGGTGCCGGAGATCATCACCGGCAGGCTGTAGCCAAGCTCCTCGAACACCAGGTCCACCGCGAAGGCGGCCGCCTTGGCGTTGAGGGTATCGAAGATGGTCTCGATGAGGATGATGTCGGCGCCGCCCTCGATCAGGGCATGGGTCGATTCGGTGTAGGCGGCCACCAGCTGGTCATAGGTGACGTTGCGCTTGCCCGGATCGTTCACGTCCGGCGAGATGGAGGCGGTACGGTTGGTGGGCCCTAGGACGCCTGCCACGAAGCGCGGCTTGTGGGGCTCTTTGGCCGTCCACTCATCCGCCACCGCGCGGGCCAGCCGGGCCGCCTCGCGGTTGATCTCGGCCGAGAGATCTTCCATCTCGTAGTCGGCCATGGCGATGCGGGTGGCGTTGAAGGTGTTGGTCTCGAGGATATCGGCGCCGGCGGCACAGTACTGATCGTGGATCTCGCGAATGACAGAGGGGCGACTCAGCACCAGCAGATCGTTGTTGCCCTTGATGTCGGTATGCCAGTCGGCAAACCGCTCCCCCCGGTAGTCCGCCTCACCGAGCTTGTAGCCCTGGATCATGGTGCCCATGGCCCCGTCGATGATTAGGATCCGCTCCCTGAGACAGGCTTCCAGCTTGTTTGTCACATCCGACTTTTTGTTCGACACCGCTCGTTCCTCTTACATCCATGCAACTGCGTAAACAGCATCCTAACAGCAAACAAATCAAATGGAAATCTAGCCATCTATCCGTCTATATTGGCGCTCCATATACTCACAAATGGGTAATGAGTAACATGTGACCCAAGAGTACCCTATGCCCGTCCTCAATAGGGATACGTGCTTGCTGTTTACTAAAGAGAAAAATAACTATGAGCGTCTACTACACACTCTGCTTCCTGGCAGCGTTGGCGATCTTTATCGCCTTTGCCAATCAGTATGTTGTGAAGATCCAGACCACCATCGCCATCACTGCGGGCTCCATGCTGATCTCCGCGCTGATGGTGCTGTTCGGTAAGCTGGGCTGGTTCAACCTGGAACCCCTGGCCGTCAAGACCATGGAGAGCATCGACTTCCAGAATTTCCTGCTGAAGGGGATCCTGGGCTTCCTGCTGTTCGCCGGTGGTCTCGGGATCAACCTGAAAGCCCTGCGCAGCCAGAAGTGGGAAATCACCATTCTGGCCATATTGGCGACCCTGCTCTCCACCTTCCTCATCGGCTATGGCTTCTGGTTCATCGCCAAGCTGCTGGGTTGGGACGTGCCGCTGGTCTACTGCATGTTGTTCGGTGCCCTGATCTCCCCCACCGACCCCATCGCCGTGCTGGCCATCGTCAAGAAGATGAAGGCACCACCCCAGATCGCCATCCAGATCGAGGGGGAGTCGCTGTTCAACGACGGTGTTGGCCTCGTCATCTTCGCCACCGTGTTTGCCGTGGCGTTTGGCGGCGTCGAGCCCACCTTCGGCAGCGTGGCCGGCCTGTTCCTGCATGAGGCCCTCGGCGGCATCCTGTTCGGTGCCGTGCTGGGTCTCATCGCTCACGTGATGATCAGCGCCACCGATGACGGTTCGCTGGAACTGCTGCTGACCCTCTGCATCCCGACCGCCGGTTTCGCCTTCGCCAACATGATCGGCGTCTCCGGCGCCCTGGCCATGGTGGTGACCGGCATCATGATCGGCAACTGGACCCGTCACAGCGGCTTCTCCGAGCAGAGCAGCCATCACCTGGATCACTTCTGGGAGTTGATGGACCAGTTCCTCAACGCCCTGCTGTTCCTGCTGATCGGTCTGGCGCTGGTGCTGCTGGATCTGGCCTGGCAAGACTGGATCCTGCTGGTCATCGCGGTGCCGCTCTGCCTGGCCGCCCGCTTTATCAGCGTGTCGCTGCCCTATGTGGCCTTCCGCAAGTTCCGCAGCTACAACAAGTTCTCGGTGCGGATCCTCACCTGGGGCGGTCTGCGCGGCGGTCTGGCCATGGCCATGGCGCTGGCGCTCCCCTCCGGCGTCATGATGCTGCCGGAGCACGGCGTCGACCTGCGTCAGGTCATCCTAGTGATGACCTACTCGGTGGTGATGTTCTCCATCGTGGTGCAGGGCATGACCATTACCCCGATGATCACCGCAGCCAAGAAGGCCTGCGGCGACTACTGAGCCATCGGCTGAGGTCAACGGATGATGAAAAAAGGGCTCCTTCGGGAGCCCTTTTTGTGGCCGCCAGACGGCCGTAAAATAAAAACTGCAAATAATTGTTTGCTTTTTGCGCATGTCGAGGAGAGAATGCGCGCCGGCTAGTTAATCAGCCCTGTTTATGTTTGCCCTGCAATGCTTCACCTCACGATGAATCCTGTCAGTACCCGCATAACCTTCTTCTGATTTACTCGCCCTGAGAACCGTTCAGGCTGTCCGCCTGCGTTGCCCGGCTCTCACGGTGCAGACCCGATCTGCCCACTCCCAAGTAGCATCATGCATCCGCGTGGTCCTTGACGCATTCCTTGAAAGTGCAGACGCCCCTGAACCGGGCTGGGTATTCCTGCGCGCTCGTCCGCTATCTTGCTGACCGCGCCCATCGACCTGACATTTGCCAATACAAGGAGCAAACACTTAATTTATATAGAGAAATACCATGATGAAAAGCGTACAAACTCGCAAACCCCTGCGTCGCAGCAAGCCCATCAACCTGCCCGTGCAAGAGCACGACTATGATGCGTTTCTGATCCAGTTCAGCACCCGTTTCAGCGGCGGCTTCGCCGTCTCCTGTGACGGCATTGCCGGCGAGTTCTCCATCGAAGAACTCAACTGATCCTGCCTGCCTACCGGCAGCGCCCGATGCAGACAGGCCGCAACTCACGGCGGCCTCTTTGCCTCACTCCCCGACACTGCCAAGTCGATCACATATCTCCCCTTCTCTCTTCACTGTCGATAGCCGACACCAAGAGATGCCGTTATAACTAGCCCCTCCTTCACGACCAGGAAGCGAGTGGATGGCCACGATCAAGCAGGTCGCAGCATTAGCCAACGTCTCGACGGCAACCGTATCACGGGTGATAAACAACTCGGCCTACGTTGAACCCGCGACCCGGGAGCGGGTCGACAAGGCGATGCGCACACTGGATTATCGACGGGACATGGCTGCCGTTGCGCTGGCCAAGCGAAGCGGCAATATGCTTGGCCTGTTGACCGGCAATCTTGCCGACCCCTTCTTTGCCAGACTGGCTCGCGGAGTGGAAGCCATCAGCCGCCACCACGGCTTTCGCTTGATGGTATGTAGCGGCTCCCATCAGCACGAACAGGAACAATATGGGCTTGAGTTTCTGATCAACCAGGGCTGCGAAGCGATCGTTGCCCATACCACCCGCCTCTCCGACGAAGTGCTTCTGCGCTATGCCGCCCACATGCCGGCACTCATTCCTATCAATCGCTATCTGCCCGAGCTGGCTCACCGCAGTATCTGGCTGGACAACCGGGCGGGCACCAGAGCCGCCGTCGATCATCTGGTGGCACAAGGCCATCGCCATATCGGCTTCATAACCTGCGATCTGCCCATCGCCGATCGGCAGTTGCGCCTGGAGAGATATCAGCAAGGAATGGCCAGCTACCATCTGGCCATCAAGCCACACTGGATTATCAGCCAGCCTTTTACCGAAGAGGGCGGTGAGCAAGCAGCAGCACACCTGCTGGCTGAGTGCCCGGAAGTCACCGCCGTGCTCACCTTCAACGACGTGATGGCGGCAGGCATGATGGCGCACCTGAGGAAATGCGGGCGCCGGCTCCCCGACGATCTGTCGATTATCGGGTTTGATGACATCCTGCTGGCTCGCTATCTCTACCCGACTCTCACAACCCTTCACTACCCCATAGAGACGATGGCCAAACGGGCTGCCGAGCTGGCCATTGCCAGACTGCAACAACAGGATACGGGACCTGGTTGTCATGAATTCAGCCCTTCACTGATCGTTCGAGACTCCGTTTCAACACTGATGCCAGCCCCGCGCTGCGACCATGATCACGTTTCATGACACCATGTAACCGGTTACATAGCCGGGAGCCAAGGCTCACACTTCCGACAGACTGCTCGCCACACAATGGCGGCATGTACTGAAACCATGGATCAACCGTGATGAAACAAGAGAGAAAACACCTGACCCTGGGGCTGGCCGCTCTGCCCCTGCTGGTGATGCTGGGACTCCTGATCGTTGGCTATGTCTTGATGGGGTTGCGCATCGAACCACTGCTCCTGCTGTCCGCCGTTTTCACCGCCATGCTTGCCTGCTGGCAAGGCCATAGCTGGGACGAGATCATTCACTCCATTGTCCAGAAGCTGACCAAGGCGATGCCTGTCATCCTTATTCTGGTCTGTGTCGGCGGTCTGATTGGCAGCTGGATGTTCAGCGGTACCATCCCCTACATGGTCTATTGGGGGCTCAAGCTTATCAGCCCGCAGTACATTCTTATCGCGGCCTTCTTCATCACCAGTCTGGTCTCGGTCTGTACCGGTACATCCTGGGGGTCGGCAGGCACTGTCGGGGTAGCACTGATGGGGGTGGCACACGGTCTGGATGTCTCGCTGGCCGCCGCAGCCGGGGCCGTGGTATCCGGCGCCTATTTCGGTGACAAGATCTCCCCTCTCTCCGATTCCACCAACTTTGCCGCCATTGTGGCCGATACCACGCTCTACGCTCATATCCAGCATCTGCTCTGGACCACGCTACCCAGCTTCGTGCTGGCTGCCGGCGTCTTCTTCTTCGCCGGTTTTTCTGCCATCGGGGCAGAGGTGGCCACACCGGAGAAAGTACTCACCCTCCTGTCCACACTGGAGCAGCTTTACCAGTTCCATCCTCTGCTGTTGCTACCTCCGCTGATCGTGCTGTGGGGCGCGATCGTCAAGAAACCCACCATCCCCTTGATGCTGCTGGCCAGCGCCATCGCTATCGGCCTCGGGGTTACCATGCAGGGATTGCCACTCCAGTCCGGCTTCAATGCTCTGATCGACGGCTTCGACCTCACCATGTTTACTCCGCTGGGTCATGACGTCAGCCAGCTGATCCCCGATATTCCCCACCTGCTCAATCGCGGTGGCATGTTCTCGATGATGAGCACCATTCTGCTGGTTTTCTGCGCCTTTTCTTTCGCGGGAGTACTCACTCTGACAGGAGCGCTTGACCTCATCATCAATCGCCTGCTGACCCTGATCCACTCAACTGGCCAATTGATCGCCTCGACCATCGCCACCACTCTGCTGGTCACCGGAGCCACCAGTGACGGCAAGCTTGCCCTGCTTATCCCGGGCGAGCTGTTTCAGGATGCCTACCGCCGAATGGGGCTGGACACCAAGAACCTCTCCCGCACCATCGAGGATGCGGGCACCGTGATTGAACCCCTGATCCCCTGGACTGCCGCTGGCGTCTATATGGCGGGCACTCTTGGTGTCTCTACACTCGATTATCTGCCCTGGGCCATTCAGTGCTACGCCGGCATCTTCTTCGCCCTTGCCTACGGCTTTACCGGCATCGGCATTGCGCGTACGGAGCAGCAAGCGGTGGCCACCGCGCCACAGACAATGACCACTGCTGAGGAGCGCTAAAATGGCAGACCATCACTTCGACGGCGTGATTGATCGCCGCAATACCAACTCCATCAAGTGGGACTGCATGCCCCAGTACCTCGGCATTGATGGCAGCGACCTGCTGCCCATGTGGGTATCCGATTTCGACTTTGCCTGCCCACCAGCCGTACAACAGGCTTTGCAACAGCGGGTGGCCCACGGCGTCTTTGGTTACAGCGAACGGCGGGATGACTACTTCACGGCTATGCAACAGTGGTTTGCCCGGCGCCATCGGCTAACCATCGAACGGGAGTGGATCCACTCCATCGAGGGGGTGATCCCTGGCATCTCGTTGTTGCTGCAAATGCTGACCCGCCCCGGGGAAGGGGTGGTTATCCAGGGTCCCTGCTATGGATCCTTTGCCAAGATCATCGGTCTGAATGAGCGACGCCTGCTTGACAATCCACTGCAGCGCACAGGGAACAGCTACCAGATGGACCTGCCGCAGCTGGCGCGCCTCTTCATGGTGGAGCGCCCCGCCATGATGATCCTCTGCAATCCCCACAACCCTACTGGCAGAGGCTGGACGCTCACCGAGCTCCATGAGTTGGCAACGCTCTGTCAGCAACACGGCGTGACCCTGGTATCAGACGAGATCTGGGCAGACCTGCAACTGGATGGCCACCGGCACACCTCGGTGCTCTCCTTGCCTGCCCATCTGTTGCCAAACATGGTGGTGGCGACCTCCGCCAGCAAGAGCTTCGGTCTCTCCTCGCTGCGCATCTCCAACTTCATCATCCCGGACCCTGCGCTGCGCCTGCGCTTCAAACAGCGTCTCGACGCCCATGGTCTGGATGTGTTCAATGCACTCTCCATGGAGGCGGCGACCGCGGCCTATCTGCATGGCGAGAACTGGCTGAACAGCTTGCTTGCCTATTTGGCTGAGAATCGGCGCTGGTTTGCCCACCAGCTGGCAACCCGATAACCAGAGCTGCACCTGATGGACGCCGATGCTACCTATCTGGCCTGGATCGATTGCAACCAGCTGGGGATACCGGACGATGAGCTGAAACTGCGGCTCATCGAAGAAGCGAGGATCGTTCCCTCCATGGGGATCGGCTTCGGTGAAGGGGGACGGGGCTTTATTCGCCTCAATCTCGGCTGCCCGCGCAGTTATCTGGAGCAGGCACTCAATGGCCTGGAGACGCTGATCGCCAAGACCAGGGGCTGAGTGATAATGGCCGGGAGCGACATAGCCTCGGCCTTTATCTCACGAACTATCGCTTACGGAGCAGAGACGCCCAAAAACGCATATTTGATGGGCTGGCGGGCAAGATCTCAGGAAACGGGGCACTTGCCCCCGAAAACGTGAGCCTCCTCCTGCTGTTTCATCAGTGTCATGCCGTTACTGCCTCCAGCAACAGACACTCATCCGCATCCTCGGCCAGTTTGACCAACCGGCTCTGCACCAACCCCAGCTTGGCCAGCAGCGCCACCGAACGCGCGTTGCCCGGGGTGACGATGGCTACCACTCGCTCGATGCCGAGCCGCTCCCGACCATCTTGCAGTGCCGCCTGCGCCGCTTCGATGCCATAACCCTGACCGCGCCAGGCGGGCAGGAAGGCATAGCCTATGTCTTCACAAGGCAGGGTATCGCGCTTGATCAAGCCGCAGATGCCGAGCTTGGCGCCGTCGCTGCGCCTTGCCACCAGGTAGAGACCGTGACCGTGACGGGCATAGCTGACCGCCGGCCCCTGCTGGATGTAGTTTTCAGCATCCTGCAGGGTGCGGATGCCCCGATCGCCGATGTAACGGTGAAAGTCGGGATCGTTGAGCAGTTCG
This sequence comes from Aeromonas sp. A35_P, assembly GCF_002259925.1. Taxonomy (NCBI): domain Bacteria; kingdom Pseudomonadati; phylum Pseudomonadota; class Gammaproteobacteria; order Aeromonadales; family Aeromonadaceae; genus Aeromonas; species Aeromonas sp. A35_P. The sequence continues at coordinate 15,529 of NZ_NEVB01000022.1, forward strand.
AGAATGAAGGGGGCATCGGCAACCGCCAGTTCACGCAGTTCCAGGCGCTCGGAGAGGATCATGACAAGGGCTCGCTTAGAAGAGACAGGCCCCAAGACTGCCCCCGCAACTGCTCATTGGCAAGGCCGTCACCATGAAAAAGGGCCGCGGTGCGGCCCCGTTTGATGAAATGGGTGGCGTCAGGCCGCCAGCAAGCCGGCATAGCCGTTGCCCTGTTCGCGCAGCGCCACGAACACGGCGGCGCAATCTGGCCAGGAGAGGCCAAGCCGCTCGGCCACCTGGGTTGGCCACTCGGGCGGCGCCGCCTCCCCCACATCGGACTGGGCCGCCAATACGATGGCCAGATGGATGAGGGCGGCTTCGGCAGAGAACTCCTTGGCCAGCAGCGGGTTGTAGTGATACTCCACCGCATGGCAGATGCTCAGGGGGAATTGCCAGCGCCTGGCCATCTCGGCCCCGGCCTGGGCATAGTTGAAGCCGACCACCAGCTCCTCGGCCTTGGCGCGCCCCTTGCTGGGCTCCAGATCCTTGATGTGGTTCACCATGTTCTCCGGCAACCCCACGTGCATGATGAGTCGCCCCATGTCATAGAGCAGGGCACAGGTGAACACCTCCTCCCCCTTCATGCCCTTGAGCTTGGCCAGCCGTCTGGCCAGTTCGGCCACGTCGAACACCTTGCCCCAGAAATGTTTGAGCTCGATGCCGGGCACGGCACCGATGGAGCCGGTCAGACCGCAGGCGAACACCATGTTGCGCACCACGTCGACCCCGAGCCGCACCACGGCTTCGTTGACGGTAGCGACCTGGCGACTGCCGCCAAACTTGGCGGAATTGGCCAGCCGCAGCAGCTTGGCGGAGATCACGGGATCCTTGTTGATCTTCTTGGCAATCAACAGGATATCCGGTTCTTTCTCGTTGAAGGTCTGCACCAGTTCGCGCATGACTTCGGGCACGTTAGGCAAGTTCTGGGGCTTGGATAACAGTGAGTCTATGGTGGGCATATTGGTATCCGTCCATGCGATTTCATGATGATTGTCGTTTGCAGACCGCAAACCCACATTAATTATGAGTAACAAAAACCGCCCATACCGAAATGTTTTTATCGAAATATTTCAATGTGTTAATAGCTATATCGCTATACTGGCATCCCTTATGACATGACGAGGCACAGCACATGAGCGAACCCACCGAGTTCTTCGACGAGCAAACCCTGCTGGAGATGGTCGACAACCAGCTGAGCGACGGCCACCCGCTGCAGGTCAAGGCGACCCTGATGCGGCTGGTGATGAAGGGCACCCCGCGCGAGGAGGCGCTGCAATATATCGCCTGCGCCCTGGGGGCCGAGCTGATGGCAATGGAAGCGGATCAGGGCCCCTTCAACCTCGAGCGCTACGGCCAGTTTCTGGACTCCCTGCCCGAGATGCCCTGGGCCGAATAACCCCTCTTGCCCGCCGGCGGCAACCCGGCCGCCGACTTGCTCCCGTTAGGCAAGCCGCCCCGCCAGCCATTATCATTACTGCCACCGGACAGCAGGGGAGCAAACATATGCGCTGGCAAGATAGCCGCGAGAGCAACAATGTGGAAGACAGGCGCCAGCAGGGGGGCGGTGGCGGGATCCCCATCGGCGGCAAGGGGCGTCTGATCCTGCTGGTGGTGGTCATGGTGGCCGGCTATTACGGGGTGGATCTCTCCCCCCTGCTCAACGAGCCGGCATCCCAGACCCCGCCCCAGCGTCAGGAGATGTCTCAGCCGGCCAAGGATCCCCTCGCCAGGTTCACTTCGGTGATGCTCGCCTCCACCGAGGATGCCTGGGGCGAGATCTTCCAGCAGAGCGGCAGCCACTATCAGGCCCCCAAACTGGTGCTCTATCGCGGTTCAACCCGTACCGGCTGCGGCCAGGGCCAGTCGGTGATGGGCCCCTTCTACTGCCCGGCGGATCGCACCGTCTACATCGATCTCTCCTTCTATCAAGAGATGCGCGACAAGCTGGGAGCCGACGGCGACTTCGCCCAGGGCTACGTGGTGGCGCACGAGGTGGGCCACCACGTGCAGAACCAGCTCGGCATCGAGCGCAAGATGCGTGAACAGCAGCAGGGGCTGAGCCGGGCCGAGCAGAACAAGCTGTCGGTCAAACTCGAGTTGCAGGCTGACTGTTTTGCCGGCGTCTGGGGCCACTACATGGAGCGGGAACAGGTGCTGGAAACCGGCGATCTGGAGGAGGCGCTCAACGCCGCCCAGGCCATCGGTGACGATCGTCTGCAGCAGCAGAGCCAGGGCCGGGTGATCCCGGACAGCTTCACCCACGGCAGCTCGGCCCAGCGCTACGCCTGGTTCAAGCGCGGCTTTGACAGCGGCAAGCCAGCCAGCTGCAACACCTTCGCCGCCCGCTAGACGCCCAAAAAAGGGGCCGGATCCTGACAGGATCCGGCCCCTTTTTTCATGCAGGGATGAACATCAGTACTGGGAGTTGACGATCACCTCCTCCCCCAACGAGCCAGCCAGCGGCAGCGGTCGGTAGGTGGAGTTGGCCGCGCGCAGCAGCCGGATGCCGCGAATGCCGATCTCCTGCGCGGCCTTGATGTCGCCATCGGCATCGCCGTAGAAGACCTTCATCTGCTTCTCCTTGAGCCACTGCACCTTGGTGTTCTGGCCCGGCTGATCACCGGCGAAGATCACCGGGTTGAGTCGATCGGCAGGGATCCCCATGGTCTGCTGCAGCGTCTTGGTCACCGTCTCGGTCCTGGTCGCCGACCGAGCGGTAACGAAATAGATGTGATCGCCACGCTGGAGGTGCATGGCGATGAGCGCCTTGCCCACCTCTTTCGGCACGCTGAAGGCGTCCCAGCCGTTGTTCATCTTCTCCCAGAAGGCCGGGTTCTTCAGGTAGCTCTCGTCATTGGGGGAGAACTCCTGCTTGCCACGATAGAACCCCGGACTGGAAAAGAGCAGGGTGTCATCGATGTCAAAACCGACCGCCATCGGCGGCAACCCATCCAGGCTTTTGGCTATCTGTTCCACCGAGACCCAGTGAATGGGGGCCTGCTGGGCCAGGGTCACCGTAGTGACACCGACGGGGCTGACCGGAGCTTCGACGGCCACGGCAGGCAGGGTCAGGCTGGCGGCAACCAGGGAGGCAAGCAGGGCAAAACGGGGCAATGCGGACATGATACGACTCGTCACATGAAGGAAACAGGGGGCCGATCCTGCCCCATGCCGGCATCGAAAACCGTGAAACACGCCACAAAACAGGGCCATCTGCGCCCCCTCTTCACCCACCGAACGCGATCACAAGTGATGCCGCAGACGGATGACTGACGACTGGAGCACACCCCCCTCGAGTGCCATCACGCGGCCTGATCCAGGAAGACAGCCAGACCCAAGGCCCGCCTGCAAACAGGTTCTTTCGGCACTTCTTGTCCCCCGCTCTCGCCCCGGTGGGCTATAACTGCTGTACGCTTTCTAGTGACATTCAAGTCAATTGAGCCTTTTATTGGAGATGCCATGGACGTGCACACCGCCGTTGCCCACCCGAACACAGCGACTCCCTCTTCACCCCAGGCCAGGCTCGATGCCATCGACCAGCTGATGGCCAGACTCGAACTCTCTCCTGACGGGCAGATCCTGGACGCCAACCCGCGTTTTCTCGCCATCATGGGCTATCAGCTAAGCGAGCTCAAGGGCCAGCATTACGCCATGCTGTTGCCGCACGACGTGCTCGACTCGCCTGCTCATGCCGCCCACTGGGAGGCGTTGAAGGCGGGCAGGGAGCAGGAGGGAGAGTTTCACCGGCTGGATCGGCACGGCCGGGACATCTGGCTGCGGGGCAGTTGCAGCCCCCTGCTGGACGAGCAGGGCGCGCTGAGCCGGATCATCGAATACAGCATGGATCTGACCGAGCAGAAACAGCTCAACGCCAACTTCGAGGGGCAGCTCAACGCCCTGAGCCGGGTCATGGGCAAGGTGGAGTTCTCGCTGGATGGCACCATTCTCGATGCCAACCGGCGCTTTCTCGAGATCGTGGGTTATCAGCTGGATGAGCTGAAAGGCAAACACCACAGGCTGCTTGTCGACCCTGATTATGCCCAGTCCACCGATTATCGGGCCTTCTGGGATACCCTGCGCCGCGGCGAATACCTGGCGGGGGAGTTCTGCCGGATCGGCAAGCAGGGGCAGGAGGTCTGGATCCAGGGATCCTACAACCCGGTGCTGGATCTGACCGGCAAACCCAGCAAGATCGTCAAGTTTGCCACCGACATCACGGCTCAGGTGGAGCAGCACCACCAGCTCAAGCGTGCCATGGAGGAGGCCGAAGAGGCCGCCAGGGTACGCGAGGAGCTGCACAAGTCGCTGCAGGAGATGTCGACCCCGGTGACCCCCATCTGGGACGGGATCCTGCTGCTGCCGTTAGTGGGGATCATCGACTCCATGCGTACCGCCGACGTGATGAACAAGTCGCTGACCAAGATAGCCGAGACCCGGGCCCGGGTCTTCGTGCTGGACATCGCCGGGGTCGCCACCGTGGACACCGGAGTCGCCAATCAGCTGATCAAGATCACCAAGGCCACCCAGTTCATGGGGTGCGAGGCCATCATCTCCGGCGTCTCGCCGGCCATCGCCCGTACCATGGTGGAGCTGGGTGTCTCGGTCGGTGACATCCGCACCACGGCAACTCTGCGGGATGCGTTCGAGATCGCCCTCAAGCGGGTCGGATCCACCCTCTAGGAGCGCCACTCATGTTGCTCAACAACGATCTGGGCATCGCCGACGTGGCTGGCTGCATCGTCGTCAGCATGCGACCAGATATCGGCGACGAAGGCATGCAACAACTGACGCAGGCGCTCTCCCTGCGGCTGGTACAGGGCCGTCAGCACGCGGTACTGCTCGACTTCTCCGGGGTCATGCTGCTCGATCACCACGAGTTTCGGCAGGTTCGCAAACTGGCCGAGGTGTGCCGCCTGCTGGGAGCCATCTGCCTGCTGGTGGGGCTGAATGCGGGGGTCGCCGCCTTCCTGGCGCTGGCCGACGCCGAACCGGGGCCGCTGCGCTGCTTTCTCGACATGGACGACGCCTTCGCCCATGTTCGCACCCTCAAGAGCGAGGAGCAGGCTCCATGCAGCAGGAACTGAGCGCCCAGCAGGCCCGCTACCCATTGCGTCACGACATCGATCTGCACCTGACGGTGATGGCGGTGCGCCGCCTCCCCTTCATTGCCGACCTCTCCGAGGTGGATCGCACCATGCTCTCCACCGTGGTGTCCGAGCTTGGCAGCAACATCCTGAAGTATGCCGAACGGGGGGAGATCACCCTCACCCTCCACCATCCCAGAGGGCGCCCCTGCATCGACATCCTCGCCCGCGATCAGGGTCCCGGTATCCCTGACATACATCAAGCCATGCAAGAGCACTACAGCACCTCGGGTACCCTGGGGCTGGGCCTGCCCGGCGTGCAGCGCATGATGTCTGAACTCACCATCAGCACCCCGCCGGAGGGAGGTACCCTGGTACTGGCCCGCAAGTGGCTGGGTGCGGCCCCCGTGGAACCAACGCCGGCTTTTCCCCTCTCGTGCACGGGGCAGCAGCATGCCGGCCTTGGCCTGGCATGGGCCAGCGAGAACCGCCCCTGCTATCCGGAGCGGGTCTCCGGCGATCTGGCGTTCATCCGGCCGGGGCCCGAGGGGGTATCGCTGATCCTGATCGACGTGAGCGGCCACGGCACCTCTGCCAACCAGCTGGTACAGGTATTGGAGACGACGTTGCAGCAGACCCGTGAGCAGGAACCCACCCGTCTGCTGCAACTGCTGCACCAGCACTGCATCGGAACCCGGGGCGCCGCCGCCGGCGTGGCGCTGGTCAACGGCGAGCGGGGTGAGCTGAGTTATGCCGGCATCGGCAATACCCGCATCTGTCTGCGCGGTCACGCTCCCTGGCGCGGCATCTCCCGCGACGGGGTGCTGGGAGAGCGTTTCCCCACCCCTCTGCTGCAGCACCAGCCCCTCGTCGCCGGGGACGTGGTGATGCTCTACTCGGACGGCATCAGCGAATCCCTCAACCTGCGCGACGGCGCACTGGATCTAGCCGCCGAACCCGCCACGCTGGCCCACCAGGTTATCGCCCACAGCGGCCGCAGCACAGACGATGCCAGCTGCATCGTGTTGCGCGTGCTGCCGGCGGAGGAGAAGTAGATGCGGCAACTGATCGGCGAAACCCTGTTGTCCGGCCCGGCGGCGGCCCTCACCGCCCGGCGCAAGGTGATCCAGGTGCTCACCTGCCTCGACAAATCGCCGACCTTCGTGGCCCCGCTGGCGGGGGCAACCTCAGAGCTGGTGCGCCAGCTGATGGCAACTTCGGATCCACTGCAACTGCAGCTGTGGCTGGAACCAGAGGCGCAGGAGCTGTGGCTCACCCTCACCGCCGATGTCCCGCTCTCCCCCGCCCCCGCCGACATGCATCCGGGCAGCATCCGGCTGGAGGTGCACGCCGACAATCTCCTCGCCCTTGTCTGCCGGTTGCCGCACTGGCCAGATGCCGGGCGACAGCAACAGATGCAGCAGCAGTTCGCCGAACCGACTCGGGAAGAGCTGTTTGCAGTGATGCAGGCCAAGAACCAGGAGCTGGAGCAGGCCTATGAACTGGCGGAGAGCGCGACCCGGGCCAAAAGCGAATTTCTCGCCAACATGAGCCACGAGATCCGCACCCCCATGAACGCCATCCTCGGCATGTCCCACCTCGCCCTGCAGACCCGGCTCGATCCGCAGCAGCTCGACTATGTCAGCAAGATCCAGCGTGCCGCGCAGCACCTGCTCGGCATCATCAACGACATCCTGGATTTCTCGAAGATCGAGGCGGGCAAGCTGGATCTGGAACGGATCGAGTTCGATCTCGACCACGTGCTGGAAAACCTCGCCACCCTGGTGGGTGAAAAGGCGGAAGCCAAGGGCATAGAGCTGTTGTTCGAGGTCGACCACCAGCTCGACACCCTGCTCTATGGCGATCCCCTGCGTTTCGGCCAGATCTTCATCAACTACGCCAACAACGCGGTCAAGTTCACCGAGCAGGGAGAGATCCTGGTCAAGGTCCGCTGTCTGGAGAAGCTGCCGCAAGAGGTACTGCTGCACTGCTCGGTGCAGGATACCGGGATCGGCATGAGCCAGGAGCAGCAGCAGCGGCTGTTCCAGTCCTTCCAGCAGGCGGACAGCTCCACCACTCGCAAGTACGGCGGAACCGGGCTTGGCCTCGCCATTTGCCGCCAGCTGGCGGGCCTGATGGGGGGCGAGGTGGGCGTGCAGAGCGAGCCGGGCCAGGGCAGCACCTTCTGGTTCACCGCCAGGCTCGGCCGCGGCAGGCGCAGATCCCGCTATCTGCCGAGCCTGGATCTGCGCGGCCGCCGCATGCTGGTGGCCGACGACAGCGCCAGTGCCCGCACCATACTGGCCTCCCTGTTGCGTGGCATGAGCTTTGTGGTGGACACCGCAGAGTCCGGCCAGCAGGCGCTGCAGATGATCGCGGATGCCGAGCAGCAGGGAACCCCCTATGAGGTGGTGCTGCTGGACTGGCGCATGCCGGGACTGGACGGCATAGAGACGGGGCGTCGTCTCATCGCCCGAGGTGCGGGCCGGCGCCCCTATCGGGTCATGGTGACCGGCTACGGGCGCGAGGAGGTCTTTCGCGAGGCCGATGCTGCCGGTTTTGATCGGGTACTGGTCAAGCCGGTCTGCGCCTCCGTGCTGTTCGATACCGTCATCGGCCTGTTCGGGCAACAGGCCGCGACCCTCTCCTTCAAGCATCAGGCGACCCATCACTATCGCTTCGACGGCCTGCAGATCCTGCTGGCGGAAGACAACGAGCTCAATCAACAGGTGGCGCTGGAGCTGCTGCAGGCGGTCGGTGCCAAAGTGAGCGTGGCCAGCAATGGTGCCATCGCACTGGATATGGCGACCAAGGCTCCCTACGACCTGATCCTGATGGACATGCAGATGCCGGTGATGGATGGGCTGGCCGCCACCCGGCAACTGCGCCAGCAAGAGGGAACCGGGCAACACATTCCGATCCTGGCGATGACCGCCAACGTCATGGCCGGTGATCGCGAGCGTTGCCTCGCCGCCGGCATGGACGATCACATCGCCAAGCCCATCGATCCCGACAAGCTCTATGACGCCCTGCAACGCTGGGCAACCTCCTTCAGCCGCGAGGTCGGGGCCAGATTCAAGACGTCGCAACCGCCACCGGCATCGTCGTTGCTGCCACAGCTGTGCGAGCTCGGGCTCAATGCCGAGCGGGCCTTGCAGCGCTTGATGCACAACTGGGGCTGGTATCGGGATCTGCTGCTGCGCTTCGCCCAGCAGGGTACGCAACCCATGGCAAGCCTGCTGACCGCTTTGCAGGCAGACGAACGGGAAGAGGCACACCGGCATGCCCATACCCTCAAGGGAATAGCGGCCACCTTGGGCGCCGAATCATTGCGGGAGATCGCGGCCACACTGGAAAACGCCATCACCCGGGGCGACGAAGTTGCCGCTCTGCTGCCACTGGCCGAACAGGGGCTGCAACTGCAAGCACAACTGGCGCAGGGGCTGCTGCAGTTGCTGCCAGACGAAGTACCCGAGCAGCCCGAACAGGAGAAGATCGATACCGCTCCCCTGCTGAACCGGCTCACCGGGCTGCTGCTGGAGGATGATGCCGAAGCCTTCACCCTGTTTCAGCGCCATCAGGCCCGGCTCGCCCCCCTGCTGGGGGAGAGGGCGTCAGCCATCGGTGAGGCCATGAGCCATTTTCGTTTCGACGATGCACTGGCTCATCTGCAACAAGTCCGGGCCCTCAGACCCGATCTGTTCAACCAAGAGTGAGGGCACCATCATGCTCAACTTGCTGGATCCAGATACCAAACCCACCCTGCTGGTGATCGATGACACGCCGGAGAACCTCTCCCTGCTCAGCGCCCTGCTCAGCCCCCACTATCGGGTCAAGGTGGCCACCAGCGGCCAGCGGGCGCTGGAGATCCTCTCCACCGGCCCCCGGGTGGATTTGATCCTGCTCGATGTGGTGATGCCCCAGATGGATGGCTACCAGGTGATGCAGGAGATGCCGCAGGCGCGGGAGATCCCGGTGATCTTCCTGACCGCCCAGGTGGAGGAGAGTGCGGAGGCACACGGCCTGGCACTCGGGGCCGTCGACTACATCCACAAGCCGATCTCCCCCGCCATCGTGCTGGCCAGGGTCAGAAACCACCTGGAGCTGAAGGCGGCGCGGGATCTGCTGCACGATCAGAACGCCTACCTGGAACAGGAGGTGGAGCGGCGCACCCGGGAGAACGAGCTGATCCAGAACATCACCATCCACTCACTCGCCTCGCTGGCCGAAACCCGCGACAACGAGACCGGCAACCACATATTGCGTACCCAGCACTATGTGCGGCTGCTGGCGGAGACCCTCTGCGATCACCCCCGCTTTCATGCCGAGCTGACCCCCAAGACCATAGATCTGCTGTTCAAGTCGGCCCCCCTGCACGACATCGGCAAGGTCGGCGTACCTGACCGCATCCTGCTCAAACCCGGCAAGCTGGATGAAGCGGAGTTTACCCAGATGAAGCACCACTCCATCCTCGGCAAGGAGGCCATCGTCCACGCCGAGGAAGCGCTCGGGGTGGAGGTGGAGTTCCTGCGGCTGGCCAAGGAGATCGCCTGCTACCACCACGAGAAGTGGGACGGCACCGGTTATCCCTACGGTCTGATCGGCGACGAGATCCCCCTCTCGGCCCGACTGATGGCGCTGGCCGACGTGTACGACGCCCTCATCAGCAAGCGCTGCTACAAGGCCGCCATGTCCCACCAGGAGGTGGTGCCCATCATACTGGCGGGGCGGGGCAACCACTTCGACCCCGACATCACGGACGCCTTTGCCTCCATCCACCAGCAGTTCCACGAGATAGCCCTGCGCTACAACGATGACAAGGGCGAGCGGGAGCCCAATCGCGACTAGGTGGTGGCGGGTAGCAGATCGGTGAAGACGAAGCCGTCCCGCTCCACCGTCTCGCCGGTCCGGATGGCCAGCGGGAGGCGGAACATGGGGCCATCCCAGGCCAGGGTATGAAACTCGCCGTTCTCGCCGCACGGGTCCACCCCGGCAGGCAGCGCCGCCAGCAAGGCCGCATCAAACTCATGCCCGCCAAGGGTGGCAGGCAACTTGCGCGGATCCAGGGTGCTGATCCTGGCCCTGAGCCCTGCCGCCATCATCTGTTGCGCCAGCTCGCCGGTCTTGCTGCCCCACAACGGAAACAGCGGCGTGATCCCCGTCCCCGCCAGCTGCCGCTCCCGATAGGCACGCACGTCCTCGAGAAAGAGATCGCCGAACGCCATGTGGCGGATCCCCTGCGCCACCACGTCGGCAATGAAGTCGGTCATGATGCGGGCGTAATCCTCATTGCTGCAGGGCCAGGGCAGGTCGATGGTGGTCAGCGGCAATCCCACGCACTCGGCCTGCGCCAGCAGCAACTGCTTGCGCACCCCGTGCATGGCCACCCGCTCGAACGCCTGGTTGAGGGTGGTGAACAGCCCCACCACCTCGATGGCCGGATCCTGCCGCAATGTGTGCAGCGCCCAGGCGCTGTCCTTGCCGCTGCTCCAGGAGAGCAGCACCTTGGTCTTCGTCATGATATCTCCAGCAATCCGGTGGCCGGGCACTGGCGGCCAGCCGGTGCACCTTGGTTGTCATTCGCCCCGGGCGCGGTGCCGCCCTCGCCTTGCTGCACCAAAAAGCTGCAAGACAGTGTTGCGAATTGTGCGATTTACAGGTCGGGATGCAAAAGCATACCCTCGGTAGTGAGCGTGTCCCCGCAAGGATGGGGAACAATAACTAAAAAGACGATGGGAAACATAAGGATATGACGACAGTCACGCAAGCTTACGACCACAGCCGTCCCCTCAACCGACAGGACTACAAGACCCTGAGCTTGGCGGCGCTGGGCGGTGCCCTCGAATTTTACGACTTCATCATCTTCGTCTTCTTCGCCGTGGTGATCGGCGAGCTGTTCTTCCCGGCCGACATTCCCGAGTGGCTGCGCCAGTTCCAGACCTTCGGCATCTTCGCCGCCGGCTATCTGGCCCGCCCGCTGGGCGGCATCATCATGGCTCACTTCGGCGATCTCATCGGCCGCAAGCGGATGTTCACCCTGAGCATCATCATGATGGCGCTGCCCACCCTGCTGATCGGCCTGCTGCCCACCTACGCCGTGCTCGGCATCGCCGCCCCCCTGCTGTTGCTGCTGCTGCGGATCCTGCAAGGGGCCGCCATCGGGGGTGAAGTGCCCGGCGCCTGGGTGTTCGTCGCGGAGCACGTACCCGCCCGCCGGATCGGGGTCGCCTGCGGCACCCTCACCGCGGGATTGACGGCCGGCATCCTGCTCGGCTCCCTGGTGGCCACCGCCATCAACCGCGGCATGAGCCCGGGCGAGGTGAGCGACTGGGGCTGGCGTCTGGCCTTCGTGCTTGGCGGGGTGTTCGGCATCGTCGCCATGTACCTGCGCCGCTGGCTGCACGAGACCCCGATCTTTGCCGAGATGCAGGCCAACAAGGCGCTGGCGGAAGAGCTGCCGCTCAAGACGGTGCTGCGCAGCCACAAGGGCAGCGTCGTCGTCTCCATGCTGCTCACCTGGCTGCTCTCCGCCGGCATAGTGGTGGTGATCCTGATGACCCCCACCTACCTGCAGAAGGTGCACGGTATCAGCCCGGCCGATGCACTGACCGCCAACTCGCTGGCCATTCTGGCCCTGACACTGGGTTGCATCGTCTACGGCCGGCTCATCGATGCCCTCGGCAGCGGCCCCACCTTCATGCTGGGTTCATTGCTGCTGGCCGGCGCCAGCTACGCCTTCTATCACGGGCTGGTGAGTGACACCAGCCAGCTGGTGCCGCTCTATGTTCTGGCCGGTTTTGCGGTAGGGATCGTCGGCGCCGTGCCCTACGTCATGGTCAATGCCTTCCCGGCGGTGGTGCGCTTCTCCGGGTTGTCGTTCTCCTACAACGTGGCCTACGCCATCTTCGGCGGCCTCACCCCCATGCTGGTGACCCTGTGGATGAAGAGCGACATGCTGGCCCCCTCCCACTATGTGGTTAGCCTGTCGGTACTCGGCTTTGCCATCGGCCTGTGGCTCTGGCTGCAGCAGCGCAGTCAGCGCCAGAGTGCGCCGCAGGCCGCCTGAACCCTCCCGCCCCGCCCAGTGCGGGGCTTTTTTCATACCGCCTGTGTTCAGGTTGGCCGACTTAAGATAGCCTCCCTCTCGGGCCCCTCGACGGCCCGGAACTACTCCGCCCCCCAGTCATTCGAGGTTCATGATGTTCTTTCAAGTCGTATTTCTCGCCTTGCTGGCGCTGCTGCCCATGGTCAACCCGCCCACCACGGCCACCCTGCTGCTGGGGCTGAGCAAGGGGATGTCGCGCGAGCACGTGCGCCGCCAGATCAACCTGGCCGCCATCTATCTGTTCTGCACCCTCTGCGTCAGCTTCTTCATCGGCTCCTCCATCCTGGATCTGTTCGGGATCTCCATTCCCGGCCTGCGCCTGGCCGGCGGCCTCATCATCGCCTTCATCGGCTTTCGCATGCTGTTCCCGGCCCCCAGCCAGGCGGACGGGGTCGACATCAACCAGAGCATCGCCTTCGTGCCGCTCACCATGCCCAGCATGTGCGGGCCGGGTACCATGGCGCTGGTGATCAGCGGCGCCGCCCAGATCGCCGAACTGCCGGACGAATACAACCGCTTAACCATCTATGCCGCCATGGTCACCGCCTTCGCCCTGATGAGCCTGCTCAGCTGGGGCGTGCTCAAGCTGGCGGATCCGGTCTGCAAGATCCTGGGCGCCACCGGCATCGACGCCATGACCCGGATCATGGGCTTCTTGCTGGTCTGCATGGGCATGCAGTTCTGCATCAACGGCATCAAGGAGGTGGCGCAGGATCCGGTGTTCCACAGTACGCCGGCGGTACAAATGGCACCCGCGTTGCCACACGCATCCGGCACCCTTGATCAACTGCAGGATCCGCGCCAGCCCTGACTGAAAACGGTGTCATAAAAGCAGAAAAATCGGCGCTGATCTTGCGCCTGATCAGGTTATTGATACAAAAACCGGCTAGTGTGTTTTTTGTACAGAGTCGATTCAGAGTGTGCTTGCTAGGTTAATGGACGGACACCCACTCACTTCAGGAGATGTGCAAATGGAAAAGATGCTGACCGAGATTGGAAGCTACAGCCTGTTTCATGAATATCTGAACGTGGTCGGTGCCGCCAGCCCCGCTCTGACCCGGATCAAGAGCCGGTGGGAGTACAAACAGAGCGATCGTCTGGTTGCCCAGATCAGGGTCGACCAACAAGGCAACGCGCGCTTTTTCATCGACGCCCGCGCCATTTCAGTCAACTGACCGAGCTTCGCATCTGCAGCCCCGGCCCTTGCCGGGGCTTTTTGTTTCCCCTGACCCTGGATAGCAAAACCCCGGCACCTGGCCGGGGTTTGGCGATCACCGGAGTACCGCTCACTGCCCTTACTGGGTGCCGCCCACGGTGAGCTGATCCAGCTTGAGGGTGGGCTGGCCGACACCGACCGGCACGCTCTGCCCCTCCTTGCCACAGACCCCGACCCCGCGATCCAGCGCGAGATCCTTGCCCACCATGGAAACCTGGCTCATCGCCTCGGGGCCGTTGCCGATCAGGGTCGCCCCCTTGATGGGCGCGGTGATCTTGCCATCCTCGATGAGGTAGGCCTCGGAGGCGGAGAAGACGAACTTGCCGGAGGTGATGTCCACCTGACCGCCGCCGAAGTTGGGGGCATAGATCCCCTTCTTCACCGAGGCGATGATCTCGGCCGGGTCGTACTGACCCGCCAGCATGTAGGTGTTGGTCATGCGCGGCATCGGCAGGGCGGCGTAGGATTCGCGGCGGCCATTGCCGGTGAGCGGCACCCCCATCAGACGGGCGTTCTGCTTGTCTTGCAGATAGCCCTTGAGAATGCCGTTCTCGATCAGCACGTTGTAGCCGCCCGGTGTCCCCTCGTCGTCGATGGAGACGGAGCCGCGCCGACCCGGCAGGGTGCCGTCATCGACGATGGTGCAGTGCCTAGAGGCTACCTGCTCGCCGATGCGACCGGCAAAGGCAGAGGAGCCCTTGCGGTTGAAATCCCCCTCCAGACCGTGGCCCACCGCCTCGTGCAACAGCACGCCGGGCCAGCCGGCACCGAGCACCACCGGCATGGTGCCGGCCGGTGCGTCGATGGCGTCGAGGTTCACCAGCGCCTGGCGCACCGCTTCGCGCACATAGCCAAAGGCGCGGCTCTCCAGCCCGTCCAGCTCGAGGAAGTAGTCGTAGCCGAAGCGGCCACCGCCACCGGCACTGCCGCGTTCGCGACGATCGCCCTTTTCGGCGATGACGGTCACCGAGAGGCGCACCAGCGGACGCACGTCGGCGGCCAGGGTGCCATCGGTGGCGGCCACCAGCACCTCTTCATAGACGCCGCTGATGGAGGCCATCACCTGATTGATGGCGGGATCCAGGCTTCTGGCAAACTTGTCCATCTGCTCCAGCAGGGCGATCTTCTGCTGCTTGTCGAGGGTCTGCAACGGATCCAGCGCCGGGTAGAGCAGGTTTGCTTCGGTGCGAGCCCACGCCTTCACCTTGCCCTGCGCACCGGCAGCCGCGATGCCACGGGCGGCGGTCACCGACTGTTGCAGCGCCAGCAGGCTCAGCTCGTCCGAGTAGGCGAAGCCGGTCTTCTCGCCGCTGACCGCGCGCACCCCCACCCCCTGATCGATGTTGTAGCTGCCATCCTTGACGATGCCGTCCTCCAGCATCCAGGACTCGTGCCAGCTGCGCTGGAAATAGAGGTCGCCGAACTCCACCTGATGGCTCATCAGGCTGCCGAGCAGTTGCTGCAGGCGCCCTTCGTCGAGATCGTTCGGGGCCAACAGGGAGGCACTAACCTGGCTCAATAGACTCAATCTTTCTCTCCACTCTCGATGCGAGATGTCGTAACGGTTAAATCCCCGACCCTGGGTTCACTTGGCGAAACGTCAGCGGACGTCCAACCCACCATCGGGTTTGCAAGCGTCCGATCCCCCGCCACAGGGCGAATCGAACCTGCACATGTTCATAGCAGACGGGCATGGCCCAGCACCGGCATGGTGCGTTGCAGTTCGTCGACAAGACCTTGGTCCAGCGGTGCCAGCACGGTGCCGCGCCCGCTGTCCAGGCTGGCCAGCACCCGACCCCAGGGGTCGATCACCATGCTGTGGCCCCAGGTCTGGCGCCCCGTCTCATGGGTGCCGCCCTGGTTGGCGGCCACCACATAGCACTGGTTCTCGATGGCGCGGGCCCGCAGCAGCGGCTCCCAGTGCGCCTCGCCGGTCACGGCGGTGAAGGCGGCTGGCACCAGCAGCACACGGGCACCGGCGCGGGCCAGCCGGCGGTACAGCTCGGGAAAACGCAGATCATAACAGATAGAGAGGCCAAGGGGACCAAACGGGGAGTCCACCAGCACAGGCTCCTCGCCGGGGCTGAAGGTTTCCGATTCCCGGTAGCGGCCGTGATTGTCCGCCACGTCCACGTCGAACAGGTGGATCTTGTGGTAGTGGCCCTTGCGCTCGCCGCTGGGATCGAACACCAGGGTACTGGTGTGGATATGGTCGGAACCGGCGATGGTGGTCGGCATGGCTCCCGCCACCAGCCAGATGCCATAGTCACGGGCCCACTCGGCCAGCTGCTGCTGGATCGGCGCAGCTCCGCCCAGATCGGAACCTATGGTCTCGGCTCCGTCCAGATACCCCTGCCGCTCGCCAAACAGGGCGAAGTTCTCCGGCAGCAGCACCAGCAGCGGCCGCTCCTTGGGCAACAGGGCCAGCTCGGCGGCGATCTGCTCCCGGTTATCCTGCCAGTTGCGGCCCGATACCAGCTGTATTGCGGCTAACCACATGGTTCTCTCCTTGTCCACGTTACTCGCGATCCACAATAATCGGGTCCTTATCCATTTCTGCCAACAGTTTACGCAGATGATGCCTGACTAATCCCCGTTGGCCCCGTTCCGCCCATTTGAGGCAGTCGAACAGCTCCCACACCAGACCATCACCGTTTCCCATGTAGGCAGGGAAATCCCAATGGCTGGGAGCAGGCCCCGCGACCTCCAGTGCAGATAGCGAATGGGTTTTATCAAAAAGAGGCATGTAAGGCTTGGCAAGCGGGAAACCGGCATCGCGATCAAGGATATGGATCTCGATGCTGGACATATCCAGGAAGATATAGCGCCAGTAGGAACAGACATCTTCATGTCTTCCTTGCCAACAGTGGAACACCGCACGTTCACCGACAATGGAACGAACCAGCGCTTCCCCATGCTGATGAAAACCCGGCTCGGCCAGCAACAAGAGATCGACATCGGATACCCGGTCAGCCGTGCCCTTGGCAAGCGAGCCAACTACCACCCCGGCAGCAATGGCGGGATGGGCTTTGCCATGTTCCACCACTGCCTGCAGCAGTGCGAACTGAAGCGGCGGAATCTTGGCCCAACGAGCCTCGTCCATCATGACTGCGACCCTAGCGTGACCGCATCGCCGGCCTGCAGGGTGTAATCCAGCACTATGATGCGTTCCAGCACCGGGCGGAAGATGGCCTTGAGGGCATCGTGATCCGGGTGGGGCAGATAACGTTGACGGGCAGCCTCATCGGCAAAGGTCATCAACACGCTGTGGGTGAAGCCCTCTGCCCGCCCCTCCGGGCTGTCATCCCGCCCCCACTCCACCGCCAGCACGCCGCTGACCTGATGGGGGATGGCGAGAAAGGCGGCGCGCACCGCGTCTATCTGAGCGGGCTGGGTGCCCGGCTTGAAGGCGATCAGCAGGATATGTCGGATCATGGCTCACTCCTTGTGATGGTGCCGGGCCGCTCGTTCAGCGCTGGGCGGGACCGGCGTGCTTGGGGCTGAGCAGGAAGGGGGCCACCTCCTGCGCCGGCAGGTTGGGGGCCACCGCATCGACCGCCTCCTTCTGCTGCTGGTTGAGCTTGATGCGGGCCCGATCCCGTCCCGCCTCGATCAGCTTGGGATCGTCGAGCGGGCCTGAGACCCGGAAATCGATGCGGGTGACCACGTCTACCACCGGCTCCAGCAGCTTGGAGAGCGCCAGCACGTAGAGCCCGGTGATCGGGGTCAGCGAGAAGACTGCCACCACCGGCAGGGTGCCGCCCAGGTTGGGGGAGAAGCTCAGCTCATAGTCGAGCCGCCAGCGCACCAGATCGGCAATGCCCTCGCCACGCAGGTTGCCGGCCGCCCCCTTCATGTAGAAGTCGCGGTTGTCCACCACCCCCTGCTTGATCCTGGCGGAGGCCGACATGGACTCGAAGTAGAAGCCCTTGTCGAACACATCGCGAAAATCGAGCCGCAGCTTGCGCAGCAATGAGTCGAGGCTGAGCAGGGAGAGCAGTCGCGCCCCCTTGTCGTTGACCTCGCGCAGGGTGCCCCCTTCCAGCTGGTAGTCGGCGG
Source organism: Aeromonas sp. A35_P (assembly GCF_002259925.1). NCBI lineage: Bacteria > Pseudomonadati > Pseudomonadota > Gammaproteobacteria > Aeromonadales > Aeromonadaceae > Aeromonas > Aeromonas sp. A35_P. The sequence continues at coordinate 33,035 of NZ_NEVB01000022.1, forward strand.
TGCCGCTCAGGGTCGGCACGTTGGGCCGGTAGGGCACGTCGCGCCAGCTCAAGTCCAGCGCCATCTTGCCGGGCGCATCGCCGATGGGCGAGGTGTAGCCGAGCCGCTTGAGCAGCAGCTCGCTGTTGTTGCTGCTGATGTGGGCGCGGGCACGGGTCTGCATGCCGTCCGCCCCGGCCAGCCACTCGGCGCTGCCGTTCAGCTGGCTGCCCGCCAGCCGCATCTCCAGCCCCTTGAGGCTCAGCTTGTCGGCTCCCGGGATCAGCTCACCCTTCACCTCGCCCAGCGGCAACTCGCCGAAGCGGCAGTCCACGCAGCTGAAGGTGAGCCAGGGGATGGCATCCATGATGGCCTTGTCCTGTCTGGCATCGGGATCCGGACTCAGATCCGAACTCTTGCCGGACCAGTAGATGCGGGCAAATTTGGCATCGATGGGCTGCCGCTCGGACACCGGCAGGCGCACCACCCCCATCACGTCAGGACTGTCGATCATCACCTCGGTGGCCTGATTGACCGGCCCCACGGTGAAGTGCACCGCCTTGAGGTTGGCACTGCCGATGTCGGCGCGAGCCAGGCGGCCATCCACCCACCACTCCTGCGGCAGGAAGGCGGGACCGACCACCGCATTGCCACTCGGCGCCGTACTGGCCGGCAGCCACTGCTTGAGACGGGCCAGCCAGCCACCGACATCGGCTTGCTGCTGGTTGATGGCGAGCAGCATGGGCCGATCGCGCAGCACCCGGGCGCCGGGCTGACCCACGTCCACCCGCACCCGGCTGAGGTAGGGCACGCCGTCGCCGTACACCAGCCGGCTCTGCATGTCCACGTCGGCCCCCAGCACGGCGCGGATGTCGGCACTGCCGTCGCGGCCACGGGCGGTCACCTTGAGCGGCAGCCGGCTGTCGGCCGCCTTGGCGAGCGGCGCGGGCAGATCCAGCGCCATGCCCTGCAGGTTGGAGTCCAGCGCCAGCTGGAAGCTGAACGGCTGATCGTTTGGCAGGGTCAGCCCCAGGCTGCCGGCCCAGTTGCCGCGTCCCTTGAGGATGTCCAGCGCCGGGATGTCCTGACGCTGGCGGCGGCTGTCCCACTGCCCCTTGAACTTGAGATCGACCTGATAGCGGTTGGGCTGCTGGCGGCCCTGATAGTCGAGGGTGAGCGGCTGGTTCCACAGGCTCGCCTTGAGGTTGCTGAAGCGGGTCTGTTCGTTGTCATACTCGAGCCGCCCCTGCACCTGCTCCAGCGGCAGATCCAGGCTGGTGACCCGCACCTTGTTGTTGCTAAACAGGGCGTCGCCGCTCGCCTTGACCTCGCTCTCGCCATCCAGCGGAATATCCAGCTTCACCGAGCCCTTCATGGGGCCGCGGATCTCCACCTCCCGCAGCGCCTGACCGACCGAGCCGCCGAGCGGCGAGTCCTGCAGATAGTCGCTGATGGCCTTGCCCTCGCCCTCAACCTTGGCGTCCACGTAGAGGTGGGCCCCCGGGTAGAGATCCGGGATCCAGGCATGCACCGAGTCGGAGCTGGCCTTGCCGAGCCGGGTGGCGCGGCTGTTCATGTCGAGGCTGGCGTTCTGGAACAACAGATCGATCTGCAGGTCGGTAAGCGGTTGCCAACCGGGGAAGAATTCGTAGGAGGCCTGCTGCAGCGGCACCGCCACCTGGAAGATGCCCTCACCCTTGCGGTAGGGGAAGTCGCGGAACTCGCCGTACCAGAGCAGGTCAGCGCCCTTGGCCTTGCCCCCCTTGATGGCCCCGCTCAGGTAATCCACCAAGCTCTTGTCCATCACCTGCAGCGGATAGTAACGGTCGGCGTTGGCCGCATTCTTGACGTCGATGCGACCGGTCAGGGCGAGGAAGGGGTGCTCGAACAGATCGAGTCGAAAGCGGCTGGCCAGGCTCAAGTCCGGGTTGTCCAGTACCAGATCCTGGCCATAGAGCACCCAGCCCTGCGGCACCTGCCACCAGTCGAGCCGCGCCGAGAAGCGATCGACGGGGATCGGCTCCTTGAAGTGGCGGGCCGGGTCAATGGCATCGTTTGCCAGTTGCAGCCGGGCGCTGCCGCCGGTCGGGGTGAGCCAGAACTCGCCGTTGAGGTCGCGCACGCCGGGCACGTCGCGCCAGGCGTTGACCCGGATGTGGGAGAGCTGGCCGCTGACGGAGAGCCCCTGCCAGCCGGCATCCGCCTGCAGGATCAGATCCTCTATCTTGCCGGTCGGGCGGGTGCGTTTGAGGGTCTCGGTCAGTTCAGGATAAATCCCCGATACCAGCTGGCTCAGGTTGGCGATCTGGTCCAGATCGATGGCCGGCACATAACCCTGGATGCGATCGCCGACTCGCTCGAGCTGCAACCGGCTATGCAGCCAGGGCTTGCCGTCGAGCTTGAAGGTGACGTCGTGGCTGGCAAACTGCCACTCCTTGCCGTCCCGGCGCAGCTGGATCTTGCCCCCCTGCAGCCCGAGCCGGTGCAGGTCACCCTGTTTTTTTTCATCCTGCCAGATCAGGTAGTTGTCGCCAAACGCCAGCAGCGAGTCCCCCAGCTGACCGGCCTTGAACTCGCTCCAGAGCTGGAAGTCGAGCTGGCCGCTCACCTTGGGCTCCCCGGCATGGGTGCGCGCCAGCATGGGGCTGATATCGAGCTGGCGGGCCCCCAGATAGAGCTGGCCCTTGAGCCGATCGAGCCGTACCTGGGGGGCATCCACGTCGACGATGAGATCGAGAGTGCTCTCGCCCACCCCGTTGATGAGATAGGCCTTGCCGACCCCCTGATGGCGTTTGCCGCGGTTCTGCCAGCGCAGCTGGGCGATGTCGAGGGCGCGCACCTCCCCCAGCGCCGTGGTGAGGCTGAGGCGGGTGTCATGGATATCGAAGGTGGAGAGCTGGGTCAGCAGAAAACGCAGCAGGGCCTGCTGCTGATCGCTGCCGTCGCCGGTTTCCGGCTCCGCAGGCTGACTCAAATCCAGCGCGATGTCGCCATCGCTCAGGATCAGCTGACCGAATACCGGCTTGAGCTCGTTGAGGGAGCGCCAGAAGTCGAGGTGGGCCCACACCTTGCCAAGGCGCAGGGCGAAGCGACCCGAGTTCGGCGCGATCACCAGTTGCTGCAGCTCGAGGGCCGGGCCGCGCTGGGTCCAGTCCAGCCCGATGCGATCGACGCTGGCCTCCAGCTTGCTGTCGGCCAGCAGGGTATCGAGCAGCGCCTGTCTGTGCTGATTGAGCAAGGGACCGCCAACGCGCACCAGACTGACCAGGATGGCCAGCAGCACGAAGAAGACCCCGAGGGCCAACCAGCCCCGACTCAGCCAGCGATAGACCAATTACATCATCACCACGTCGAACTGCTCCTGCCCGCAGAGCGGCTCGCTCACCACCCTGACCTGCTTGCCGATAAACACTTCCAGCTCCGCCAGACTGTGGGACTCCTCGCCCCGCAAGTAGTCGGCCACCGCTGGGGCGGCGTAGACGGTGAACTGATCCGCGTCGTAGGCCCGGTTGACCCGGATGATCTCCCGCAGGATCTCGAAGCAGACCGACTCCACCGTCTTGACCCGACCGCGCCCCTTGCACTCGGGGCATTCGGAGCAGAGCACGTGCTCCAGGCTCTCGCGGGTACGTTTGCGGGTCATCTCCACCAAACCGAGCTGGGAGAAGCCGTTGACGTTGGTCTTGGCGCGATCCTTGGACAGCGCCTGCTCCAGGCTGTGCAGCACCCGGCGGCGGAGATCCTCGGACTGCATGTCGATGAAGTCGATGATGATGATGCCGCCGAGGTTGCGCAGGCGCAGGTGGCGGGCGATGGCCGCCGTCGCCTCGACGTTGGTATTGAAGATGGTCTCTTCCAGATTGCGATGGCCGACGAAAGCCCCGGTGTTGATGTCCACCGTGGTCATGGCTTCGGTCTGGTCGATGATGAGGTAGCCGCCGGATTTGAGCTCCACCTTGCGCTCCAGCGCGCGCTGGATCTCGTTCTCCACGTCGTAGAGATCGAAGATGGGGGATTCGCCGGAGTAGTACTCCAGCTTGCCGGCCAGCTCAGGCACGTACTCCTCGGTGAAGCGCTTGAGCTGATCAAAGCTCTGGCGCGAGTCGACCCGGATCTTGTCGAGCTCGGCGCCGACGAAGTCGCGCACCACACGGAATGCGAGGCTGGGATCCTCGTAAAGGATCTTGCAGGGCGGGTACTTCTGCTTGCGCTCCAGGATCTTGCGCCACAGGCGCTTCAAGAAGGCGGCATCCTGCTCCAGCTCCTGCTCACCCACCCCTTCGGCGGCGGTGCGGATGATGTAGCCACCCAGCTCGTCCACATAGCCGGCCACGGTACGTTTGAGGCGCTCGCGCTCAGCCTCGGACTCGATGCGCTGGGAAACGCCGACGTGGGCACTGCCCGGCATGAACACCAGATAGCGGGAAGGGAGGGTGATGTCGGTGGTGAGACGGGCGCCCTTGGTGCCCAGCGGATCTTTCACCACCTGCACCATGATGTCCTGCCCCTGGCGCACCAGCTCGGCGATGTTGCCGGCCTGGAACTGCTCCTTCTCCTTCACCGCCACGCACTCGGTGTGGGGGACGATGTCGGAGGCGTGCAGGAAGGCCGCCTTGTCCATGCCGATATCGACGAAAGCCGCCTGCATGCCGGGCAGCACCCGGCTGATCTTGCCTTTGTAGATGTTGCCCACGATGCCGCGCTTGGCCTGACGCTCCACGTGCACTTCCTGCAGCAGACCGTTTTCGACCAGGGCGACCCGGGTTTCGGAGGGGGTGACGTTTACCAGCAGTTCTACCGACATAAGTTACCTTGCCTTTCTAGTTTTAAATTCTGGCAGCCAAACCGGCGCGCAACCGGTGAGTAACGCAGTAAGAAACAGCCGGCGGTTGTCACCGACCTATGCCTTGCCTGTGATGGCTTCAAATTCTGGCCGCCCTATTCGAATGCCATGCCGGCCAGCGAGGCGGGCGGCGCTGACCACGGCGGCGACGGGATTAGCGGACCTGATCCAGATGATGCTTGATCAGCAGATCCGTTTCCAGCAGGGGCAGGCCGACCACGGCGCTGTAGCTCCCCTCGATGCGGCTGACGAACTTGCCGGCGATGCCCTGGATCGCATAGGCGCCGGCCTTGTCGCACGGCTCGCCGGTACGCCAGTAAGCCTCGATCTCGGCCTCGTCCAGCTTGCGAAAGGCCACGTTGGTGGTGACCAGCCGTACGTCGCAGCGCTCCGGAGTGGCCAGCGCCACCGCCGTCATCACCTGATGCACCTTGCCGGAGAGCGCCTCCAGCATGTCTTTGGCATCGAGCAGATCGGACGGCTTCTCCAGCACCCGGTCACCCAGCACCACTATGGTGTCGGCCCCCAGCACCGGCAGCGCCGTGGGCGCGGCGGCCACGCCGGCCATCGCCTTGTCGCGTGCCAGCCGGCACACGTAATCCTGGGGCTTTTCGCCCTCTTCCCGCTGCTCCGGCACATCCAGCTTGAGGACTTCGAAACGGTAACCCAGCTGGGTCAGCAGTTCGTGGCGGCGGGGCGAGCCCGAGGCGAGATAGAGTTGCAGTTCGTTGTGCTTGTTCATAATCGTTTGATGAGATGAGGTACGGTTACAATTAGTTGTTTTTACTCACATTCACTTGATATTGAAGCGTTGGCGCACCTTGCGCAAGACCAGAAAAACCCAGGGCCATATCAGCATGGTGCTCAGGGTCGACCAGAAGTAGGCAAAATTGAGGCTGGCCCGGCTGAACAGGTGCTCGGCCCAGAAGATGGTCACCTTGCCCACCAGCGAGAGGCCGCCGATGATCAGCGCCTGTTGCCAGAGGGAGAAGTTGCGGATCTTCTGGAACTGGAACGCCGCCAGATAGGTGGTGATGGCCATCGCCATGGCCCGCACGCCGAGGGTGCTGCCAAGCAGCACGTCCAGCAGCAGGCCCGCCACCCAGGCGGTGCCGACGTTGGTCCGGTGCGGCAACGCCAGCGCCCAGTAGATGAGCACCATGGCGAGCCAGTCAGGCCGGAAGGGTTCGAGCTGGAAAGGAAGCGGCAGGATCGACAGGCTCAAGGCCAGCAGGATCGAGATCCAGATCCAGATCCTGCCGCTGGCGGGTTGTAACATCAGCGCGTCGCTCCCGCAGCAGAAGGCGCCGGCGCGGTAGCCGGGGCCTCTTCATCGTCATGCACTTCCGGTTTCTTGTCGGTCCACAGCAGCAGCAGATAGCGCAGGCGGTCCAGCGCCACCAGCGGCTTGGCCTCGACCTGGGCGAAGGGCTTGCCCTCCACGTAGTCGGAACGGGTCACGGTCGCCACCGGATACCCTTCCAGGAAGCGGCCGCCGAGGCCCGAGGTGACCAGCAGATCGCCGACCTGCACGTCGGTGTTGCGCGGCAGGTTGCGCAGCTCCAGCTTGTCGAGCTCGCCGCTGCCGGAGGCAATGGCGCGCAAGTCGTTGCGCAGCACCCGCACCGGGATGCCGTGGCTGGAGTCGGTGATCAGCAGGACGCGGCTGGTGGTGGAACCCACGTGCAGCACCTGACCTATCACCCCCTGATCGTTGATCACCGGCTGGCCGTTGTAGACACCGTCCAGCGCCCCCTTGTTGATCAGCACCTGATGGCTGAAGGGGTCGGAATCCACCGACAGCAGCTCGGCCACCATCTTGCGGGACTCCTTGTGCACCGGCGAACCGAGCAGTTCGCGCAGACGCTGGTTCTCGTGCTCCAGATGATCCATCTTGAGCAGGCGCGAGCGCAGGGTGAACAGCTGTTGTTCCTGCTGCTTGGTCTGCTCGATGAGGCCGGCCCGGGTCTGCACCTGGGTCGACATGGTATCAAGCAGGGTGCCTGGCGCATTGGCCATGTATTGCAGCGGGCTGACGAGTGAGCTGAGGTAGACGCGGACGTGGCTGAACACACCGAAGCGAGAGTCCGCTACGATGGCAGCAATGGAGATGATGACGGCGAGAAACAACCGTAACTGAAGCGAAGGGCCTCTACCAAAAATGGGTTTCATGGGTCGTCAAAAAAGAGCCGGCACGCTGGCCGGCTTTGGGTCTTATTCGTAGTGGAACAGATCGCCACCGTGCATATCGATCAGCTCCAGCGCCTTGCCGCCGCCACGGGCCACGCAAGTCAGCGGATCTTCGGCCACCACCACAGGGATGCCGGTCTCTTCCATCAGCAGACGGTCGATATCTTTCAGCAGGGCACCACCACCGGTCAGCACCATGCCGCGCTCGGAGATGTCGGAAGCCAGCTCGGGCGGAGACTGCTCCAGCGCCACCATCACGGCGGAGACGATGCCGGACAGCGGCTCTTGCAGCGCTTCCAGGATCTCGTTGGAATTCAGGGTGAAGCTGCGCGGCACACCTTCGGCCAGGTTGCGACCACGGACTTCGATCTCGCGCACCTCTTCTCCCGGATAGGCGGAGCCGATCTCGTGCTTGATGCGCTCGGCGGTGGCTTCCCCGATCAGGCTGCCGTAGTTGCGGCGCACGTAGCTGATGATGGCTTCGTCGAACTTGTCGCCGCCGATGCGGACGGACTGGGAGTAAACCACACCGTTCAGGGAGATGATGGCCACTTCGGTGGTACCACCACCGATGTCCACCACCATGGAGCCGGTCGCTTCGGAGACCGGCAGGCCGGCACCGATGGCGGCAGCCATGGGTTCATCGATCAGGTAAACCTCGCGGGCGCCGGCACCCAGAGCGGATTCCTTGATGGCGCGACGTTCCACCTGGGTGGAGCCGCACGGTACGCACACCAGCACACGCGGGCTGGGGCGGAAATAGTTGTTGTCGTGAACCTGCTTGATGAAGTGCTGCAGCATCTTCTCGGTCACGTAGAAGTCGGCGATCACGCCGTCTTTCATCGGGCGAATGGCGGAGATGTTACCCGGGGTACGACCCAGCATCTGCTTGGCGGCATGACCGACAGCAGCGACCGATTTGGCGTTCCCGCGCTCTTGGCGAATGGCGACAACTGAGGGTTCGTTAAGGACGATCCCTTGATCTTTTACATAGATCAGGGTGTTGGCAGTTCCCAAGTCGATCGACAGATCGTTGGAAAAGACGCCTCTGAGCTTTTTGAACATGGCTACGGGAAATCCTAAGAATTTGGAGGTGCAGAAAACCGGCTAACTTTACCAATGCCCACCCCAATCGGCAAGCGCTCAAACTGTCGCCAGCCCATCGGGCGCGACAAAAATGCGAGTCATCACTCACCCGCACAAGCCGGCAAACGCTAATAAACAAGGGGATAGGGGGTCGGCGGCCAGCCAGCGCCCCCGCAGCCCCGCTCAATGCATCACTTCGCGCCGATAAATAATTCTGTCATTACCGCGACTTGAGCCGAAAATGGCCTCCCCCTGCAGGGTCTGGGGATCCAACAGCCAGAGTGGCTGTGTCGGCTGTTTCGCTAGCTCCACCCGGTAGGGAATGCGCACCGCCATCTCGGGTTTGCCAAACTGCAGCAGGATTTCGCCATCTTTGGCCACCGCCGCCATGCCGCCAGGTGGCGAGCTGCCCAGCCCCAGCTTTATCTTGCGATTGCCCCCTATGTTGAGCTCGCTGCTGGCAGTATCGAGGCTCTGGCCTGCGCCCGAGAAGCTGAAGCCCTGATTGGCAAGCGACAGCAGGGTGCATTGATCCAGCCTGTTTTGCTGCCAGCCACCGGCCTCGTAATACTGCATCTGCTGCGCCACGGCCAAGGCGGCCGATGCCACCCCTGTCTCGGTCTTCGCCAGCAGCCGGCCGAAATAGACCTGCATCGGCACTGTGTCGATCAGGCGGGCGTTGCAACTGCCACCACTGCAGTCACCCACCACACCGTCGTTGAAATTGGGCATGGCGATCAGGCTTCTGTCGCCATCGTTATCCCGCATGTAGAGGCCAAACAGCAGCGACTTGTAGGGGCCATCCGGCTGGACGTCAGACACGCGAACAAACTCGCTGCTGCCCGTAAAGGCGGCTCGTCCATCGAGCCATGGCAGCGGCTGCAGGCTGCGCAGGCGGCTCGACAAGGTCTTGCCATCCTTGTCGTTGGCCACGGTGATAAACGCACTGCCCTTGGCGAAATCCCCCTTGTAATTCGCCGTCTGGGCACCGGCCAGGTTGCGGGCGCGCACATCCAGCGCAACCCCGAAGGGCTGCCCCATATAAGAGAAGACATTGCAGGCCGGCACTATGTCGCCGCTGACCAGCTCGAAGTCGGCCGGGATGAAGCGGCCCACCGGCTGGCTCTGGCTCGGCGGGACTGTGGTATTGAAGTAGCCGTTGGTCGGCGGGGTCGCCGTCAACCTGAACACCCCCACCTCGCTGACGCTCTGCTCTATGCTGGTCGTCCCGTTGGCGGCGGCACCATGGTCATAGCTGGTTTTACCCAGGCTGGCGGTACTGCCCGGCGTCGGCGCCACCAGGGTATTGCTCAGGGCGATGCCGCTGAGCGAGAAATTGGGGGTCGCGAGATTGCCGGTGCAGATGTCGCCGTCGTTGACTGACTCCCAGGCCACCGCCTTGATGTCGACCTGAAATGACTCTCCCGCCTTCTTGAAGATCGGACAGCTGGCATAGCTGCCCGTACATGCTGCTGCGGTCGTGATGCAGAGCCCCACCGGCCGCGCCACAAACGCATCCGAGCCCAGCATCACCAGGCCAGCTTCACTGCCGGTGCCGTCGTAGCGGGCATCCAGCTGAACCTTGCCGGCATCCGGATAGGTGACCGTCATGCTCGACTGCCCCTGGGCATCGAAGCTTAGAGAGAACGCAGTGGCATTGCCCTGGCTGGTGCCGATCACGCTATTGTTGACGCTCATTCTGCTGTTGTAGGTGTTGCTGGCGGGCGAGACATAGCTGCTCCAGAACTTGATGCTCTTGCTCTGGTTGGCAAACCCGGGCACGCACTGCTTGGTCACGTCGCTCTTCTTGACCGCCTTGATGGCCACCGTCTGCGGCTGGTTCGAATAGGTGTCGGGCACATCGAAGATGAAGCCGCTGTCGGCAAAGGTGAGGGTGCAGGCGGCGCTGCTCAGCGCCCCGCCACCCGAGCGGCAGAGGGTGGTGCTGAGCGGCTTGGTCGAGGGCGTCGAACCGCTGACCCCCACGGTGACCGCGCCTGCCGTCGTGTTTCTGAGCTGCAATGTTGTGCTGCCGCCGCTGAAGTTGACTACGTTGCCCCCGACCCAGCCGCCGCTGGTCGTCGCGGTGGGGAGCAGGGTCGCGCTGACCGGGTCGGTGATCAGCACGCTGCAATCCGGGTTGGCACAGGCCCGGATGGTGAGAGTTTCCGGGTTGCAGGTCAGCGCATTGCCACTGTGGTCAAACTCGAAATGATCGATCTGGGTGCCCACCGTACTGGATCGCAGTGCACAGATCCGCACGTTGTCTATCTCGTGGTAGTTGGTCACCGAGCCGGTGGAGCCGGTCAGCGACAGCAGGAAATTGGCCGGCACCGCCGCCTGACCGGCCTGGCTCACCATGTTGAGGGGGCCGATCAGGGAGCTGTAACCAGCCCCGGTATCCCGCTCCACCGTGGCCAGCGAACTGCCAGCCACCCGGGAGTCGACCGTGATGCGATAACGGTGGGGACGGTTGCCGTTGGTGCCGCTGTCGACGGTCGGGCTCAGGTAGCTGCCGGTACCGGCGAGATAGTTGTAGCCTGAGGTGCCAGACCCGGAACCGCGGATGGAGACTGCCTGCGGCCGCGACCCCAGGTTGGTACTTCCCCCCTCGTTGGCATAGTTGCCGTACTCATCGAGCCCGACCCCGAGCCAGCCGCCGGCAAAGCCGCTGATCCCGGTCTTGTAGCCATAGCCCAGCGGGCCGCCGAAGGCCCCCGGCTGCGGCGTCAGGGTCGAATCGGAGAGCACCACCGCCATGCCGTCGGCCCCGCTCGTGCCAGAGGTCTTGTAGGCGTATTGATCGAATTCGATCGTCACCAGGTTACCGGCCCCAGGAAAGAGGCGCTGGAAGGTCGCCGAGGTGGCCTGATCGGTGACGTTCTGGGTGAGCCGCAGGCGGCCATTCTGCACCGATGGCAGAGTACTGTTGTTGCGCTGGGCCACCACCCAGCTGTCCGGGTTGATCTGGCCGCTGTCGAAACCGTCGGTAAAGCAGGTCAACGGCGGCGGCACCGAGTAGTCGTTGATGCTGGACTGGGCATCCATGCTCAGGTAACCGGCCGTTACCCTGCCATAGACGGTGGCATTGTTGTTCATGGTCAAACGGCCGTCAGTGTAGAGATAGCCATAAAATGTGGTGGCGTTATCGAGCACCATGTTGCCGTAATTGACCCAGACAAGGCTCCCCTGGCCATTGCTGTTGACGCTGACCGTATTGAGCAGGGTGACGTCCTGATTGACAAAGATCCGGGTTGTGCCGCTACCGGAGAGGCGAATGGTCACGTTGTCGATATTCAACTTGTCGATGAAATAGTCACCGTCCCCCAGTATCAGAGTCGCCTTGTTAAGCAGAGTCAGGGTCTTGATCTGATACGAGCTGCGACTTGGGAAGGTCATGGTGCAGCCGTCCACTGTCATGGTGCGATAGGCAGCGTTGGAGGCAGTTTGAGCGCCTGATGAGCAAGTCAGGTCGTTGCTGGCAGCTATGGTCGGGAACTTGTTGTTGCCTGTCAGCGCAAGGCCGCGGATATCGCTGCCGGTGACGGCGCAGACCTTGTAACCACCCGCTCCGTTATCGCAACGGGGAGTATTGTTCTGATCCGGCCGGATGGAGCAGAAGTTGAGCGGCAACCCGCCGGTACCGTTGATCTTGGCGTTGTTGAGCTGGCTCAGCTGATAGCCGCTGATCTGGTGGCAAACATCGTTGTTGTCGTCATGATGACCCTGCACCACGGCCGGAAAGAAGGTGCCGGTATCGATGGGATCGAAGGCCCTGACCTGGCTAGTGAAGAGGGCCAGCGCCCACAACCATTTCATCATCAGCCTCCGTCATACGCTTCGACCATCAGGGTGCGGCTCACCCTGAAGTCTGGACTGGCACTGGTCAGGTCATTGCGCAAACCGCAGGTGCCGACACTCTCGAGCCGATAGCCGGTGCTCGTCACGTTGTTGTAGCTGGTCGCCAGGGTGCGGCACTGCACCACCGCCTGACAGTCCACCAGCCCGGGGTTGCCGGCGAAACTGATCGTCCTGCTGGGTTCGCACTGTGCCGGTGGCTGGGGCTGGGCCGCCGTCCGGTTGGGGAACAGTCGATAGAGCGCCAGCTCCAGCCCGCTCTGGGCCGCCAGCAGGGCGCGCACGCTGCGCACCTCCACCGTGTTCTTCTCGCTGCTGTCGAGCAGAAAACGCTCCATGACCGCCGCCAGCATGGCCATCACCACGATCACGAACAGGGCGATCAGCAGGGCACTGCCCCCCATCTTCTTGCTCTGGCGCCGCTCAGGGAACATTGAACACCCCCAGCTTGTGGTTGAAGGTGACCGCTTCCCCCTTGCGCTCGAACACCAGCCGCACGCCGAACTCCCCTTCGCTGTTGAAGGTCGTGGCCTCCCGATAGAAAGAGCCCGCCCGCAGGGAGTCGGCTATCAGGATCCCCAGCGGCATGGCCGTGCTTGCACCATTCAGCGCCATGCTGGCACGGTACATGGAGCCCGCCTGCACACAATAGCGTACCTGTTCGCGGGCAAAGTAGACCCGGCTGCCAGGGGAGAGGCCAGCCAGACTCTCGGCCGCGGCGTAGCGCAGGGTCTGTGCCCCCGAGACCGGCGCCAGCACTTCGGTGACCCTGGCGACGCAGCGCCCGTACTCGCAACCATTGCTGAGCGAAGGCTGGTTGGCATCGGGCAGCGGGAAGACGGCCAGCAGATCCCCCACCATGACTGCACTGGCATCCGGGCTTAAGGGATCGACGGCCGAGGCGGGGGTGGCCATCACCAGCTCCAGAGTGGTTGTGCTGCCGGACACATTCCGGTTGAGGGCGATGTAACGGCTGGAGGTGCTGATGGGCCAGAAGCGCAGGCAGGGACCGCTGTCGCTCCAGCTGCCGTCCAGGGTCTCGATGCGCTCGGAGCCCGGCAACGCATTGCGTACCTCGCGGTTGAGCCGCTCCATGGCGAAGCGGGCATCGCTCATCAGCTGCTCGCGGCTGCTGGCATCCCCGTAGATCTGGCTGCCGATGCCGATAAACTGGCTGGCGAAGGTGGCCATGATCCCCAGCAGCAGGATCACCATCACCAGCTCGATCAGGGTAAAACCGCCCGCCGTCCGCATCAGTAGTTGCCCCGATAGAAGGAGAAGTCGAGCACGCTCTCATCCGGCAGTTTGATCTGCAGGTCGATGCGCTTGCCCACCGAACAGGGGGACGCACAGCTCTTGAAGGTGCCATCGCTGAAGTCGACTGGGCTCACCGCAATCCTGACCTGATAGTTGCGATACTCGTCGCTGGCGATGATGCCGCCGCTCTGGGTGTAGAAGCTGGCATCCTGCCAGCTGCCGGCGGTATCGAAATCGTCCACGTCGTTAAACGCATAGGGGGTGGGTTCGCCGTCCGGACCGTAGCGGGTCGAGCAGGCCGCAATGGTGACACCGGCCACCACTTCCCCACAGCGATAACGGCCGCCGTTGTGATCCGACTGCTCGTCGAACGACTTTTGCTGGATCTCGCCGGCCAGTCGCTGGGCCAGCTGAGCCGCCCGCACCTGCTGTACCGGATCCACCGCGCTGGGGGCCTGGTTGACGAGCAGACCCAGGATCCCGGTCAAGGCCACCGCCAGCAGCACTATGCCGACGATGAGCTCAATCAGGGTAAAACCGCGATCAGGGGCTCTCATGAATGAAACCCTCCGACTCGATCTTGATGCCGCCCGTCTCCTGGCCATCGCTGACCCGCAGGGTGCAGCCCGTGGCACAGCTGCCGAGCGGTCGGCCCATCTGATCAAAACGGATCACGAAGCTGCTGGCGTTATTGAGGGAGACCGTCATACCGGCGGAAGGGGTGACCAGGCGGCCACGGGTGCGCTGATTGTCGCTCCAGCCGGTCATGGGGCCGGGAGCCGGGCATGCCGCACCGGCAACCGCCTGAGTGATATGGGCAAAACGGGAAGCCTCCACCACCAGCTGGGTACAGCGGTCGGCGGGTTCATGCATGTTGATGGTCTGCACCAACCGCAGCCGGGTCAGCAGCTCATCACGCAGGGTTTGGGTTTCAACGCCGCCTTTGCCCAGCCATTTGGGCACGGCAAAGGCGGCCAGAATCCCTAGCAACAGGATCACAATCACCAGTTCAATCAGGGTAAAGCCTCGTTGCATTCTCACCCCCTGTTCATAAACAAGGAGGCGAGGCATAAGCCTCGCCTCCTTGACACTAACGCTGAATCAGCATCCACCCAGAGTGGCGGTGGCGCCAGCGGTACTGGTAGCGGGAGCATAGGTCACTGTACACTTGGAACCGCTGGTAGCAAATACGAAGTTTGCACCAGAGGCAGCACCAGCCCAGGAACCATCGATGGTAACGGCGCGCTGGATGCCAGTGCTGGTCGCTGCCGGATAACCATAAACCACATCAATGCTGGTACCATCGCTGCTGCTTACAGCGCCGTTGGCATCACGCTCGACACCGACCAGTGCTGACTTGCTGTAAACCAGCTGAGCTGAGCTGCTGACTGCTGCCTGTACGCCCTGAGCGGCGGATTTCTTGGCATCATCCTGCAGATTCAGGAACTTGGGTGCAGCGGTCACTGCCAGGATACCCAGAATGATGATCACGATGACCAGCTCGATCAGGGTAAAACCCGCCTGTTTTTTCATCTTGTTTTCCTCTGTCAATTAATGTTGGTGGTCACCTGACCGGAAGCCGGACGGTAACTGAAACTCATGAATGCATCAGTGCTGCCTTGCGGATCCTGATACTTGCCATCACTACCCTTACTCAAACTATTGACCAGATAGTAGCGGCAGACCGAGTCCAGGCCGTTATTGGTCACACTGACATAGTATTTCAGGTCATTGCCACTACCACGCACCTCGCTGAAGCTGGTGGTAGCCTTGGGCGGATTCTGCAGCAGACCCTCCCAAATCTTGAGACAGCGCGGGGCCGTCAGGTTGGCCGGATCCACGTCGATGCCACCGCCCGCCGCGGTATCCATGGGGTAGCCGGGCGACAGCTCGCCATTGCTGACCTGGGTATCGGTCGGCGTGGTCAGATAGAAGCGGGAGCCGTCATAGAGTACGGTATTGAGGCTGTCCTGCTTGGCACGCCCTTCGGCCTCCCACTGGGCCCGCACCAGCGATACGCCAGTAGCGAACCCGCCGGAGACCCCCTCCACGCTGGCCTTCTTGGCCTCGTCGGTCACATCGAGAAAACGGGGCAAGGCCGTCACTGCCAGGATCCCCAGGATGACGATGACGATCACCAGCTCGATCAACGAGAAACCCGTTGCCCGATGGGGGCTCGCCACACCGGCATATCTTGGAACCAGTCGCGTTGTTGTCATGAACCCTCCGTAATAACCCACATTATTTCATGTAGATACAAAAAAATCATTTAGCTGGCTCGCAAAAAAAGCCTCATTCAGGGCTTTTCCAGCACTCTGCCGTCAGAAAAGTGATAAAACAGCCAATTAGGTTCCAAGCCGAACTCACATCCGGTGCCATCCTGGCTCGCCAGGGCCTGCACCGGCGGCTGGGTCGAAGCCGTTGCGCCAATGAGCCGATCCCACAGCCAGCGGCAATGCCCGGAGGGCGTCAGCGGGTCACCGCTACCCAGCGGCCAGCCCCGCGCATCAAACTGCCAGGCCACCCCGTCGACATGCAACAGGGCCGGACGTCGCTGCTCCAGCCAGAGCCCGTGCAGGCGCTGGGCTCGCTCGGCAAACTGCTCCCCCAGCAGGGTCAGACTAACGGCCAGCGCTTCCTCCCGGTGGACAAGATAGCTCCGGGCCAGGGTCGCCACTATGATCAGCAACAGGATCACCGCGGCCAGCCGCCGATAGCCTCCCAGCCAGTGCTCATCCTGTTGTGACTGTCGACTCACCCGTCTCGCTCCACGCTCTGCCGCTTATCCACACCGCCCGCATCATATCCCGCCTCAGTGACCGGTTATTTGCCACGTACGGCGCACACCATGCCCCGCAGTGACGGTAAAGATATCGGCTTACTTGCCACGCACCGCACGCATCATGTCCCACATCGGCGTAAAGATACCTAGCGCCAGGATCAGCACCATGACCGCCACGATCCCGATCAGGATCGGCTCGATCCGGGCGGTGAGGCTCTTGAGGTCATAATCCACCTCCCGTTCGTAATACTCGGCCGCCTCGTGCAGCAGATCATCGACCTGGCCGGTTTCTTCCCCCACCGCGATCATCTGCATCACCAGCGGGGTAAACAGGCCGCTGGCCCCGGCGGTACGCAGCAAGCTCTCGCCCCGCTCGATGCCGGCCCGCATGTCGCGGATCCGCCCCGCCATGTGCGCGTTGTCCACCGCGTCGGCCACCAGGCTCAGCGCCGTGTTGAGCGGCACCCCGGCCTTGAGCATCATGGAGAAGCTGCGGGCGAAGCGGGCCAGCAGGGAGCGCTCGATAATGGTGCCGACGATCGGCAACTTGAGCTGCCATCTGTGCCAGGTCAGCTTGCCCTTGACCGTTCTGACCCAGTGCCGCCAGCCGAACACCATGGCCAGCAGCATGCCGAGCATCACCCACCAGTAGTGCACGAAGAAGTGGGAAGTGGCGAGCAGGATCCGGGTCGCCAGCGGCAGCTCAACGCCAAATTTGGCGAACATGCCGGCAAAGACCGGGATCACCATGATGTTGAGGATCACCATGGCGATGCCGATGGCAATCAGCACGAAGCTGGGGTAGCGCATGGCGGTCTTGATCCGCTTGCGGGTTTCCAGCTCCAGCTCGAAATAGTTGGCAAGCTGCAAGAACGCCTCTTCCAGCTGACCCGTGTTCTCCCCCACGTGGATGATGGCCACAAACAGGGTGCTGAACACCCTGGGGTGAGCCTGCATTGAACTCGACAGCGGCCGGCCGTTGCCCAGATCCTCCCCCAGCGCGTGCAGCGCCCGCTTGAGCGGCTTGCTGTGGGCGCTCTCCTCCAGTCCGGCGATGGCGCGCAGGATGGGGATGCCGGCCCGGGTCAAGGCATACATCTGGCGGCTGAACACCACCAGCTCGTCCAGCCGCACGCCCCGCTCCAGCAAGAGGGACCAGTCGAGGGAGGCCGCCTTCGCCTTGCCGGGTTTCAACTCGGTGGGCATCACGCCACGGCGCATCAGCTGCTCGGCCGCCGCCATCTCGTTGGCCGCGTCCACCACGCCGCTGACGGCATTGCCCTGGCTGTCGCGCCCCTTGTAGGCAAAGCTGCTCATGGTGTGCCTCGCGCCAGCCAGCCCCGTTCACTGCCGATGAAGTTGGTCATCACTTACCCCAGATCCTCGGCCAGTCTCAGCACCTCGTCCACCGAGGTGATCCCCTGGCGAGCATAGTCGAGCGCCGTCAGGGCCAGGGGTCGGTAGTGCTCGTGCTCCCGCGCCGCCCTGGCGAAGCCCTCGGCGTCGTTGCGGCGCAGGGCATCCATCATGGACTGATCCAGCTCCAGCAGCTCGTACACCCCGATCCGGCCGGCGTAGCCGGTGAAGTTGCAGCTCTGGCAGCCGCGCCCCTTGTGGTAAACGTGTTCCCCCGGCGTTTCGCCAGAGAGCACGGTCAGCCAGGTGGCCTGACCCTCGTCCGGCGCCTTCTCCTCCACGCAGTGCTCGCACACCCGCCGCACCAGCCGCTGGGCCACCACGGCCCGCAGCGCGCTCGCCACCAGATAGCCGGGCGCCCCCATGTCGATGAGGCGCAGGGCGCTGGTGACGGCATCGTTGGTGTGCAGCGTGGTCAGCACCAGGTGACCGGTGATGGCACCGCGCAGGCCGATCTCCACGGTTTCGTTGTCCCGCATCTCCCCCACCAGCAGGATGTCCGGATCCTGACGCAGGGTGGAGCGCAGCACGTGGGAGAAGGTGAGCCCGATCTTGGGATTGACCTGCACCTGATTGACCCTGGGCAGCCGGTATTCCACCGGATCTTCCACCGTGATGATCTTCTGGCTGGCCTGGTTGAGCTCGGAGAGGGCGCCGTAGAGGGTGGTGGTCTTGCCGCTGCCGGTGGGGCCCGTCACCAGGATCATGCCGTGGGGCCGCTTGAGCTGGCGCCGGAAGCGGGTCAGGATCTCCGGCGGCATGCCGGTCTCGGTCAGCGACAGGATGCCGGAGGATTGATCCAGCAGCCGCATCACCACGGACTCGCCGTACTGCACCGGCATGGTCGACATCCGCACATCCACGTCGCGGCCACGCACCTTCATGTTGAAGCGGCCATCCTGCGGCAACCGCTTCTCGGAGATGTCGAGGCCGGCCACCAGCTTGAGGCGCAGCACCAGCGCCTGGGCGATGCGCACCTCGCTCAATATGTTCTCGTGCAGGATGCCGTCGATGCGCTGGCGAATGCGCAGCACCTTCTCGTCCGGCTCGATGTGAATATCGGAGGCCCCCACCTGCACCGCGTCCTCGAACAGGGAGCGCAGCAGCTTGGCCACCGTCGCCTCCCCCTCGTCGCCGGCCCCCAGATTGCTGGAGCCGAGCTCGAAGCCGGCGTCCTGATACTCCTCGTGCAGCTGCTCGGCGAAGCTCTCTATTTCGCGGGTGCGGCGATAGAGGCGGTCGAAATACTCCAGCAGCTGCCCTTCCCGGGCTACCGCCAGCACCATCTCGCGGGGACTGAGCAGGGCGGCGATGGCGTCGAGGGCGCTCAGGTCCGCCGGATCCGACATGGCCACCGTCACCCTGTTGTCGGTGAGGTTGACCGCCAGCGCCCGGTAGCGGCGCGCCTGCACTTCCGGCAGCAGCGGCACCGCCGATGCATCTATGGTGAGGTTGTTGAGATCGAAGAAGGGCACGTCCAGCTGGCGGGCGAGGAACTGCAGCAGCTGCACCTCGCTGATGAAGCCGAGATCGATCAGGGTGGTGCCCAGCTTGCGGCCGGTCTGACGCTGCTGCTGCAGGGCAAGCTGCAGCTGATCATCCGAGATGATCTGTTCCTGTACCAGCAGGTCGCCGAGGCGCATTTTCAGTCTGGGTTGTGCCATGCAAACTCCAAAAAAGTGATCCCGGCCGCCCGTCAGGGGGCGAGCTGGGCAATCCGCTGTTCAAGCCAGCTGGTCGAGGCCTCGCCCAGGTTGCCGTGCAACTGGGCATTGCGATAAGCGTCCAGCGCCCGCTGGCTGTGGCCCTGCCCATCCTCTGCCACGCCGAGCCCGAGCCACCAGCGGCCCTGATCCGGCGCGCCCCCTGGCCGTAGGCCAGCATCAGGCACTTTTGCGCCAGTATGTTGATGAGCCGCGGGATACCGCGTGAGGCGCGCCACAGCTGGCGCAGGGCCCGGCCGCCAAACAGCGGGGCCCCGCGATAACCGGAGATGTGCAATCTGTGCTCCAGATAGGCCCGGGTTTCGTCGAACCCCAGCGGCCGCAGGCAGTAGGAGAAGCCGATCCGCTGGCGCAGCTGGCGCAGATGGGGCTTGGCCAGCCTGGTATCCAGCTCGGGCTGGCCGAACAGCACTATCTGCAGCAGCTTGCTCGATTCGGTCTCCAGGTTGCCGAACAGCCGGATCGCCTCCAGCGTCTCGTCCGGCAGCGCCTGCGCCTCGTCGATCAGCACCACCACCCGGCTCCCCTGCTGATGCAAGGCGATCAGGTGGCGATGGATGCGATCGGTCAGATCCAGCTCGCTCTGATCCCGCACCGCCAGTCCCAGCTCCAGCGCCAGGGCGATGCGCAGCTCGGCCGGGTTGAGGTGGGGGTTGGGCAACCAGGCCAGACGCACTGGCCGCTCCTCGGAGCCCAGTTCGCTCAGCAGCTTGCGGCAGAGCAGGGTCTTGCCGGTGCCGACCTCACCGGTCACCTTGATGAAGCCCTCCCCCTGCGCCAGCGCCCAGTTGAGCACCTGCAGCGCCTCCTCGTGCGGGGGCAACCCGTAATAGAAACCGGTGTTGGGGGTGAGGCCGAAGGGAGCCTCCTGCAAACCGAAGTGGTTCAGGTACATGTCGTCAGCTCCCACGCCAAGGCCGGGCGGCCTGCAACAGACCACCCGCCAGCACCAGACCAGGGGACAGAGCCTGATACGCGTTCATGCCGTCACCCCTTGGGGGGATACCATTTGTCGAGCAGTTCGGAGGAGCGCTGCAGTTCGTTCTGCCAGGTGTCCTTCTCCACCACGGTCGGTTTGAGCAGGATCACCAGCTCCACCTTCTTGGTGCTTTCGCGCCGGTTGGTGAAGGCCTCGCCGACCCAGGGAATGTCCCCCAGCAGCGGCACCTTGCTGACAATCTCCTGCTTGTCGGTCTTCATCAGGCCACCGATGACGATGATGTCGCCGTTGTTGGCCTGCACCACGGTATCGGATTCGCGGATCGAGCTCCTGGCCAGCGGCAGGACCAAGGGATCCGCCGTGCCGACATCGATGGTCTTCTTCTGCTCTTCGGTGTCGATGACGGAGGGGTGGATATGCAGCAGCACCTTGCCCTCTTCATCGATCTGCGGCGTCACGTCCAGCGCGATGCCGGAGAAGAAGGGGGTCAGCTCAACATTGGGCGTGACTATCGGTGCCGATGTCCCTGAGGTGGTGGTCGTGGTGGAGGCGTTGGTGACGAAATACTCGTCCGTCCCCACCTTGATCACCGCCTTCTGGTTGTTGGTCGCCGTCACCCGCGGGCTGGAGAGGGTATTCACGTCCCCCTGGGTCTTGAGCAGGTTGACCGCCACGTTGAAGTTGCCGTCGGAAATCTTGAAGCCGGCCCCACCACCCAACGCGCTGAAGATCTGGTTCGGGGTGTTGGCAATCGGACTCGGCGTCAGCGAGCCGCCGCCGGTAATGCCCTTGTTGCCATCCCAGCTGGCGGAGAGACCGCTCCAGTCCACCCCCTGCTCGTAACCCTCGTTGAGGGCGACTTCGAGGATCCGCGCCTCCAGCACCACCTGGCGTTTGAGGTGGCTCTCGGACTGGTTGAGGAACTCGCGCACCGCCTTGAGCTCCTTCGGATAGGCCCGGACGGTGACCAGGCCCGCCTGCGGGCTGGTGATGACGGCGCGGCCGTCACCGCTGCCAATCAGGGTCTGCAGGGTGTCGCGCAGATCGGTCCAATAGTCGCTGTTGGTGTCGGTCTCGATGCGGGTGCCGTTGCTGTCACTGCCCGAGCTGCCGTTGGACGAACGGTTGCTGGTGCTGCTGTTGGTGCTGCCGTTGGCGTTATCGAAGTTGTTGTTATTGCTGTTGTTGCTGTCGTTAGAGGTCACCCCGCCGGTGCTGACCGAGGTGCGGGAGAGGCCGCGCCGGGACATCATCAGGTAGTTGACCGGAATGGTCTCGGTACGCAACCCGGCCGGGTAGACGTGAAACACGTTGCCCTTGCGCTGCACGTCGAAGCCGTACATGTCCCCTACCACCCCCAGCACCTCGGTCAGGGTCACGTCCTTGAGCTCGACCGAGATCTGGCCGGCCACCCCGGGGTGCACCGCCACGCTGTAGCGGGAGCCCTTGAACAGAGATCCGAAAAATTCCACCGCATCCACGTCGTGGGCGGCGATGCGCAGCCTGGGCTCCGGCATGCTGATGGCCTGGGGCGGGCGGTTCAGTTGCAGCAGTTCGCTCTGTACCGACTTGGGTACGCTGGTCAATGCGCCGGCCTTGCTCTGCTCGGTCATGGCATGCCGAAGCGCGTCCTTGGCCTGCACGGGTTCTGGGTGACGGTAGCTGGTACAGCCTGCCGTCAGCACGGCCACGGAAATCAGGCAGAGATGATGTTTTTTCATGTAATTAGTGCGCCCTGACTTGCAATTAAACTCGACAAACCTGGCTCCGCCCATCCCGGACGGAGCGCGTTCAGATGCGGATCTTGCTGGCAAACAGGGTCAGCGACTGGCGCTTGCCCCCCTTCTCCAGCACCACGGCATCTGCACTGATGGCCACCACGCGATAGCCCTCGACCAGCTGACCGACCCGATAGCTGTTGCCGTTGAGCACCGCCAGTGCCGGGCCGTTGCCCAGCATGATGCTCTGCAGCTTGGGCAGACCGGCCTCGCGGGAACCGGTCGCACTGGCGCCACTGGAGACACCGCTCAAGGGAGCGGTGGGATCCTGCAACACCTCGGTCTGCGCCTGGGCCAGCAGGGTGAACAGACACGCCCACAGGGGAAACCATCTAGCCACGAATGAACTCCTTGCTGGTGCTGAGGGTGTAGATCTCCATCTCCACCACGGCCCTGGGGTGCTCCTTCACCTGATATTGACATCCTCCCCCGCCTAAAGTCGGGGGATTCCTACGGCGCCCACCCCGGCATCGAGCCGGGGTGGGTCGCTTCGGCGGGTTCCTGCTGCTGGCGACCTTACTGCATCGCTCACTTCACAGGCGAACCGGGCGTGTCCCGCCCTTAAAACATTGATCGCGCCGACCAGATCAGCGTTTTCCTCGAAGCCACATTCGACGCACGCAAACCGCTCTTGCGTCTGCCGGTTGTCCGCCGATACATGGCCGCAGCACGGACAGGTGCGGC
>NZ_NEVB01000023.1:0-13517 GCF_002259925.1 Aeromonas sp. A35_P
GCCTGCTCCTGCCTTGTGCGGGGGCTGATGCCCACATCCAGGATGGAACGGTCAGGCTTGGCAATGAGATCGATTTGGGAGTGATGATCGTGAGTTCACACAACAGACAGACCAGGCTGGGCCTCGCCGCCCTGCTGCTGACCACCGGCCTTGGCACCAGCGGCTGGGCACAGGCAGCCGATGAGACGCAACCCAAGGGCAAGGTAGAGGCACGCAGCGAGCTGTTCGCCAAGGATCACGCCGATCAGTTCAGCAGTTGGAAGGCCACCGGCGAGAGCCGCGAGCGCACCGATGCCCTGGCAGAAGATCCGCAGATGGTGGTGCTTTGGGGCGGCTATGCCTTCGCCAAGGATTACAACAAGCCGCGCGGTCACTTCTACGCCCTGACCGACGTGCGCGAGACCCTGCGCACCGGCGCCCCCAAGAGCGCCGAAGATGGCCCCCTGCCCATGGCCTGCTGGAGCTGCAAAGGCCCGGACGTGGCCCGCGTCATCGACGAGAAGGGTGAGGATGGCTACTTCAAGGGGATGTGGGCAAAAGGTGGGCCGGAAATCGTCAACACCATCGGCTGCGCCGACTGCCACGACACCGCTTCCAAGGAGTTCAAGGAGGGCAAACCCGCCCTGCACCTCTCTCGTCCCTATGCCGACCGCGCCATGACGGCCATCGGCAAGCCGTTCAAGGAGCAAGGGCGCTTCGATCAGCAGTCCCAGGTGTGCGGCCAGTGCCACGTGGAGTACTACTTCACCAGCCCCACCAAGGCGGTGAAATTCCCCTGGGACAAGGGCACCACAGTGGAGCAGATGGAGCTGTATTACGACGAAATAGGCTTCGCCGACTGGACCCATGCTCTCTCCAAGACCCCCATGCTCAAAGCCCAGCACCCCGAGTACGAGACCTGGCGCGCCGGCATTCACGGCCAGAACAACGTCGCCTGCGTCGACTGCCACATGCCCAAGGTGCAGAACGAGCAGGGCAAGGTCTACACGGATCACAAGGTGGGCAACCCCTTCGATCGCTTCGATCAGACCTGCCGCAACTGCCACACCCAAAGCAAGGAGATGCTGCAAGGCATAGTCAAGCAGCGCAAGGAGGCCGTCACCGAGATCAAATTGAAGGTCGAGAAGCAGCTGGTGCACGCCCACTTTGAAGCCAAGGCCGCCTGGGATGCCGGCGCCACCGAGGCCGAGATGAAGGACATTCTGCAGGACATCCGTCACGCCCAGTGGCGCTGGGACTTCTCCATCGCCTCCCACGGGGTGCAGATGCACGCACCGGAAGTGGCGCTGCGTATGCTGGGGACCGCCCTGGACAAGGCAGCCGACGCCCGCACCAAGCTGGCACGCCTGCTGGCCGCCAAGGGGATCAGCCAGGAGATCGCCATTCCTGACATCTCCAGCAAGGAGAAGGCCCAGGCCGCTCTTGGCATGGACATGAAGCAGATGAACAGCGACAAGGCCCAGTTCCTCAAGACCACAGTCCCCGCCTGGGATGCCGAGGCCAAAGTGGCCGGACGGCTCGCACAATGACGAGGGAGGCGGGCCCGCACAGCCGGGCCTGCCGCCGGATGGAGGCTTCCTATGGGTGATTTAACGATGGATTTCTTACGACTGATGCTGATGGCAGCCATGCTGCTGACCAGCCTGCAGGGCCAGGCCGCCGATGCGACCGGCGCGCCTGCGGCCCTCCCCGCCACACCTGTCTCTGCCACACATGAGGTGGAGTTTTTGCGCAATCCCGATGCCGCCTGTACCGACTGCCACAAGGAGCAGGCCTACGGCATGCACGGCAAGCATGGCCAGGCGACCAACCCCAACAACCTGGCGCCGGTCACCTGCACCAACTGCCATGGTCAGCCCTCCCCCAAACACCGGGAAGGGGTCAAGGATGTGATGCGCTTTAGCGACAGCTTCAATGACAAACAGAGTACCGAGCGCTACCCCATCGCCGAGCAGAACGGGGTCTGCATGAGCTGTCACGAGCCCAAACCCCTGCGCGAGGCGCTCTGGGCCCACGACGTGCACGCCACCAAGCTCACCTGCACCAGCTGCCACCAGCTGCACCCGGCCAAGGAGCCCATGGTGGCAATTCCGGAGAAGTCCCGCATCAAGCTCTGCGTCGACTGTCACAGCAAGCAGCATGAGGCCGTCAAGGCGGCCAAGGCGAACACCACCTCGGGCAAGGAGGCACAATGAGCTGCTCTCGCCGTCACTTCATGGCGGGGATGAGCGCGGGGGCCCTCATCATGATGACGGGGGCTGCTCGTGCCAACACCCGCTCCCTTGCCACCACCCTAGCCCACAGCCAGACCATCGACGGGGTCCGCTTTGGCATGATCCACGACGAGACTGCCTGCATCGGCTGTACCGCCTGCATGGATGCCTGCCGGGAGGTGAATCAGGTGCCAGAGGGGGTCTCCCGCCTCGAGATCATCCGCTCCGGCCCCATCGGCACCTTCCCCGATGCCGAGTACCACTTCTTTCGCAAGTCCTGCCAGCACTGCGACAACGCCCCCTGCGTGCACGTCTGCCCGACCGGTGCCTCTCATATCCGCAAGGAGGATGGCATCGTCGACGTCAACCCGGATCTCTGCGTTGGCTGCATGTACTGTCTGGCCGCCTGCCCCTATCAGGTGCGCTTTATCAACCCTGTGACCAAGGTGGCCGACAAGTGCGACTTTTGCCACAAGACCAACCTAGCGGCGGGCAAAGAGCCGGCCTGCGTGGAGTCCTGCCCCACCAAGGCGCTGGTGTTCGGCAATCTGGATGACCCGGACAGTCCCATCGCCAAACGGCTGGTGAAGGAGACCACCTATCGCTACAAGCAGGCACTCGGCACCTCGCCCAAGATGTACCGCGTGCCCAAAGGGGAGATAAAGTCATGACCATGCAAGCGGCGTTTCACTTCCCCTCGCTGGTGTGGGGATTTGCCCCATCGCCATCTACCACGACAATAACCGATGGAGGGAATGACCATGTGGCATGACGCATTTCACTTCCCTTCCCTCGTGTGGGACTGGCCCATCGCCATCTATCTCTTTCTGCTCGGCATCTCCGCCGGGGCCACCACCCTCTCGGTGCTGCTGCGCCGCAAGGGGGCCGGCAGCGAGAGCGGCATCATCAAGGCGACCGCCATTCTGGCGCCGGTGAGTGTGGTGCTGGGGTTACTGATCCTCATCTTCCATCTGGCCCGCCCCTGGACCTTCTGGAAGCTGATGTTCCACTACCAGTTCGACTCCGTGATGTCCATGGGGGTCATGCTGTTTCAGGTCTACATGGCGGTGCTGTTCGCCTGGCTGGCGGTGGTGTTTCGCTCCGAGATCGAGACCTTGCGCCGTCACCTGCTGCAAGAGAAGTTCGCCTTTGTGGATAGCCTGATCGCTTGGCTTGCCCGCATCGAGCGGCTGCTGGCGCCGCTGTTGCTGCTGCTTGCCGTGCTCTTGGGCGCCTACACCGGCTTTCTGTTGTCGGCGCTCAAGACCTATCCGCTGTTGAACAACCCGGTGCTGCCGGTGCTGTTCCTCATCTCCGGCGTCAGCTCCGGCATCGCCTCCACCATCTTGCTGGCGGTCACCCTGTTCAAGGAGAACCATCACAGCCAGGGGGTGAGCTTCGTGCACCGCTTCGAGCGGCCGGTGCTGGCGGTGGAGGTATTGCTGCTGGTCTGCTTCTTTACCGGCCTCTACTTCGGTGGCGGCCAGAAGGAGGCAGCCATGTGGGCCGCCATCGGCAGCGGCTTCTGGGCTCAGGTGTTCTGGCTCGGAGTGGTGGGCATCGGCATGCTGCTGCCCCAGTTGCTGGCCCTGCTGGCTCCCGCCCCCCTGCGGGCCAAAAACGGCTATCTGGTACTGGTCTGCAGCCTGACCCTGGTGGGGATCCTGCTGCTGCGCTACTTCGTGCTCTATGCCGGCCAGATGACAGTAATTTAAAGGCACGATCACCAGCGCCAGCCGCCCTCCGGTGACTGGCGCTTATTTGTGGCGATGAGTTGTTGCAATTGGTTGTTGCCAGGAATGTGGATGTTATCCCCCAGCGCCGGTACGGTGCAGACGCTGCGGCATAACATAGACGAATGATTGACTGGAGGTTGTGTGCTGGCGGAGCTCGGCTATCTCTCACTGTTGCTGGCGACCGGGCTCGCCCTGCTGCAAGGGCTGCTGCCCTGGCTGGGGCTGCGGCTCGCCTCACGTCCGCTGCTCGGCTGCGCAGCACCGCTGGCCCTCCTGGTCGCGCTCCTGTTGTTGGCCGCCCTGCTGCTGCTCGCCAGCTGTTTTGGCCTTGATGACTTCACCCTGGTCTATGTGGCCCAGCACGCCAACAGTGCCCTGCCTATGGGGTTCAAGCTGGCGGCCGTGTGGGGAGGCCACGAGGGCTCCATGCTGTTCTTCGTCTTTGCGCTGGGGCTGTGGGGCGCGCTGGTGGCTCTTTGCTCCAGGCCGGTCGATCCGCTGATCCGCACCCGGGTATTGGCCATCATGGGGCTGATCGTCGGGCTGTTCGGCCTCTATACCCTGATCTTCTCCAGCCCGTTTGACCGCCAGTTCCCGGGGCCGCTGGAGGGGCGCGATCTCAACCCCATGCTGCAGGATATCGGCCTCATCATCCACCCGCCCCTGCTCTATCTCGGCTATGTCGGCTTTGCGGTCAACTTCGCCTTCGCCATGGCGGCGCTGCACTCGGGCAGGCTCGATGGCGCCGTGGCTCACTGGATCCGCCCCTGGGCGCTCGGCTCCTGGGTGTTTCTCACCGCCGGCATAGTGCTGGGTTCCTGGTGGGCCTATTACGAGCTCGGCTGGGGCGGCTGGTGGTTCTGGGATCCGGTGGAAAATGCCTCCCTCTTGCCCTGGCTGCTCGGCACCGCCCTGCTGCACGCCCTGGTGGTGTGCGAGAAACGCGGTGCTTACGGCCACGCCGTGTTGCTGCTCTCCATCTTTACCTTTGCCTTAAGCCTGCTCGGTACCTTCGTGGTGCGCTCCGGGGTGCTCACCTCGGTGCACGCCTTTGCGGTGGACCCCAGCCGCGGCCTCACCCTCTTGTTGCTGCTCGGCTTGCTATTGACCTGCGCCCTCACCCTGTTTGCCCTGCGGGCGGACATTCGCGCCCCCTATGCCCGCTTTGGCTTGCTGTCAAAAGAGGGACTGCTCGGTGCCGCCATCCTGCTGCTCTGCGTGGCCTGCGCCAGCGTGCTGCTCGGCACCTTCTACCCCATGGTGTTCCAGTCGCTTCATCTGGGCTCGCTCTCGGTGGGCGCCCCCTATTTCAATACCATCTTCGTGCCGCTGGCCCTCTGCCTGATGGCGCTGATGACCCAACTGCCGCGCCTGCGCTGGCAGCATCTGGCAGCCCAGCGTCGCATCAAGGTGCTGCTCCCATGCCTGTTCGGCCTGCTGGGGGGCGCCTTGCTGAGCCTCGCCTATCCCGAGCCGCTGCGGGCAAGCTGGCTGGGGCTTGTGGCCAACGTGTTGAGCCTCTGGCTGATGGCCAGCCTGCTGCTCCCGCTCTTACAGCCGACGTCGCGGCGCGAACTCACCCTCAATCGGTTCGGCAGCCTGCTGGCCCACCTCGGGGTGGCGGTGTGCGCCCTCGGCATTGCGCAGGTGAGTCACCACAGCCAGGAGGGGGGTGCCGTACTCGCCGCAGGCCAGCCCTATCGGCTCGGCGCCTTCGAGTTTCGCTATGAGGGGAGCGAGCCGCTCATCGGCCCCAACTACACCGCCGAACGCATCACTCTCAGCGTGCACAAAGAAGGTAAAGAGGAGGCCAGACTCACCCCAGAGCGGCGCCACTACAGCGTGCGTACCATGAACATGAACGAGCCCGGCATTGCGTGGGGAATGCTCGGCGATCTCTACGTGGTGCTTGGCGAGAAGATGGGGCCCGGCGCCTATGCCATGCGGCTGCACTACAAGCCGCTGGTGCGCTGGATCTGGCTCGGTGGCCTGTTGATGATGGCGGGCGGCGCCCTGCGCCTGCTCGCCCGCCGGCCGCTGCTGGCTAGCCATCCTGCGCCAGCGACCGCCCCCTGCCCCCGGCTTGAACAGGAGTCCTTATGAACGCCCGTCTGCGCCTGTTCGTGCCGCTCCTGCTCACCCTGGGGCTCGGAGCCCTGCTCTGGCTCGGCCTTGGCAACAACCCCTACAGCCAGGATGAGGCCGTCGCAGGGCGCACCCTGCCTGCCTGGCAGAGTGACGATCTGTTTGGTGGCGCCCCCATCCACACCGCGGCACTCAAGGGGGAGCCCTTCGTGCTCAACGTCTGGGCCAGCTGGTGCCCCAACTGCCGCGCCGAGCATCCGCTGCTGGGTGAGCTGGCCAGCGCCGTGCCCCTCTATGGCCTCAACTACCGGGACAAGGGGGATGCCGCCCGCGCCTGGCTCGCGCAGGCGGGCAACCCCTATCGCGCCGTACTGGCCGACCCCGACGGCCGACTCGCGCTGGAGCTCGGTGTCTACGGCACGCCGGAAACCTATCTCTTCGCCGGCGACGGCACCCTGCTGACCCGCCACACGGGTGAGCTCACCCGGGAAGTCTGGCAACGCCAGTTTGCCCCCCTGCTTGCCGAGGCCCGCAGCAACACCGCCGGCCAGCCCGAAGTGGAAAGAAAAGTGGAGAGACAAGTGCAGGAGCGCAAGCCATGAGCCGTCTCGGCCACACCCTGATCGCACCACTCTTGCTGGCATTGAGCCTCGGAGCCCTTGCCAGCGGGGTCGACACCTATGAGTTTCGCCACCCCGAGCGGCAGACCCGCGCTCAGGAATTGGCCCGCGCCCTGCGCTGCCCCCAGTGCCAGAACCAGAACCTGGTGGAGTCCAACTCCCCCATCGCCCGGGATCTGCGGCTCGAGGTCTATCGCTGGGTGGACGAGGGACAGTCTGATGAGCAGGTGATCGCCCGCATGACGGAGCGCTTCGGCGATTTCGTGCGCTACGATCCCCCCTTCAAGCGCAGCACGGCGCTGCTGTGGGGCGGCCCCGCCCTCTTGCTGTTGCTGGCGCTCAATCGCCTGCGCAGGAGTCTGCATCGTCGGCAACCGGCGCGGGTGCCGCTTGTCGGCGACAGAGCAGAGGGGGCGCTCGCCCACGACCCCAGAGCCGAGCTGAACCGGCTGATCATGGCCGAACAGCAGGCGGGGCTTACCCCCCACAGCCGCCTCTACCGGGAGCTGGAGCTGGCCCGCCTCGCCAACGCCACCCCACCTGCCGAGCAGGCCCTGCGCGAGCGGCTGGTAAGAGATAGCACCGTCCGTCCGCAGCTTAGGCTGCGTGCCTGGATACTGCTTGGGGCCCTGCTGCTGGCGCTGATGGCCGGCATTTATGCCGGCACCGGCCGCTATCAGGCGTGGCAGGCTCATCAGTCGCGCCCCGATCCGCTGGCGGGATTGAGCCCGCGGGATCTGCAGGACAAGGAGCTGGGCGCCCTGCACCAGCGCTTGCAAGCCAACCCCGCCGATCTCGACGGCTGGGCGGCGCTCGGTCAGCTCTATCTCTATCGGGACGAGTACGCCAACGCCCTGCTCGCCTACCAGCGTCTCGCCCTGCAAGAAGGAGGCGCCAGCGCGGCGACCCAGGCCGCCCAGGCTACCGTGCTCTACTACCAGGCGGGCCAGCAGCTCACCCCGGAGGCGCAGCGCCTGCTGGGCAGCGCGCTCAAGCAGGACAAGGGCGAGGTGAGCGCCCTGATGCTGCTCGCCTCCGATCACTTCCTGCACGGCCGCTACTCCCGGGCCATCGCCCTCTGGCAGCAGTTGCTGGACGAAGAGCGCCCCCGCATCAACCGGGCCGCGCTGATCGAGGCGATCCAGACCGCCCGTATGATGGGAGGCTGATCGCACGCGTGACAGGGGCTGAATGCCCCTGTCACGTTTGGCCCGCACAAGCGCCGCCGGCAGGGAAATCACTTGCCAGCCTCCCGTCGGCGGCCGAACAATAGGCGTCTATTGAACCTGCTTTTGGAGCCTGCCCCATTCGCTGTCACACCGTCTCCGGTGTCGCCCTCTCAACGATTGATGGTGCAACAAAGTGCTGGTGATGAAGCGTGTAAAGGGTGGTTTCTGGTGCCATGTGGCGGGCACGGTCGAGGCGGGGGAAACCGGCTGGCAGACCATTATTTGCGAGTTTGGCGAGGAGACGGGTATCAGGGTTTGCGAGTTATACACAGCCCATTATCTGGAACAATTTTATGAAAGCGCTTCAAATACGGTGGAGGTAGTGCCGGTCTTTGTGGTCTATTGCCCGCCCAATCAGGTGGTCACCCTCAATGATGAGCACACCGAGTATCGCTGGTGCACCTTGGCCGAGGCCAAGGCACTGGTGAGTTTCCCCGGCCAGCAGGCTCTCTATGATCATCTCTGGCACTACTTTGTCGAAAACAGCCCCTCGGCGCTGATGCGGGTGGCCATGACACCATAGCGGGTGCATGCCAAGAGCCCTGCCGTTATCCCCTTGATCCTGTGATGATCCACATCCGGCCATGGCGACCATCAGCACATGTTGCCGACCCTGATCAGGCCATTTTCAGCAGAGATGATCACCCAGAATGAGCGAGAGGAAGGAAACAAGCAGCAGAGAGCGGTAAAAAAGTCACTATCTGGCGGCCAGGGGGCGCCACCAGCCGCACACCGCCCCCCTGTTTCTCACACCGGCCAGCCCTATAATTACTCGTATGAAGCCGCCCACGGCACTTATTACCGTTATTTCAAGGTGCGCCATCCCATAAAATTGAAATATCGGGCCATTAGACGTTGTGAAGCGTCAATTACCGTCATATAACTTAGCCAAATATCCCTGTCAGCCGTACGGTAGCGTCAAATCATGATTACTCGCCCTTTTCTTACCCTGTTGCTCGGTGCCTTCCTCGTTCCCGTCAGCATGGAGAGCGCCCAGGCCAATCCGTTTTCAGCCCAGTCCCACTCCCCCAACAGCTTTCTGGAGCAGCGCAACGATCTGGCGCTGAGCTCCGCCGCCTTCGTGGTGGCCAACCCGCGCACCGGTGAAGTGCTGTCGGAGCGCAACGCCAACCGGGTGATGCCGATAGCCTCCATCACCAAGCTGATGACGGCGCTGGTGGTGCTCGATGCCAATCAGCGGCTCTCCGAGATGCTGACGGTTACCATGGCCGACGTGGACAGACTCAAGGGCACCGGGTCGCGGCTGGCGGTGGGTTCGCGCCTGAGCCGGGCCGACATGCTGCACATCGCCCTGATGTCCTCGGAAAACCGCGCCGCCTCGGCGCTGGCCAGAAACTACCCGGGTGGCCAGCGCGCCTTCATCGAGGCGATGAATGCCAAAGCCCGCATGCTCGGCATGTGGAGCACCCAGTTCTCCGACAGTACCGGGCTCACCCCCCGCAACGTCTCCAGCGCCCACGATCTCGCCAAGCTGGTGGCGGCGGCATCCACCTATCCGCTCATTCGCCAGTACTCCTCCACCGAGGAGCGCATGGTGCGCAACGGCAAGCGCCAGCTGCACTACCTCAACTCCAACCGGCTGGTGCGCGAAGGGAGCTGGCCCATCTCCCTCTCCAAGACCGGTTACATCCGCGAGGCGGGGCGCTGCCTGGTGATGGCCACCCAGATCAACCGCGAGCCGGTGATCATGGTGCTGCTCAACGCCGACACTCCCAACGCCCGGGTGGCCGATGCCAAGCGGATCAAATCCTGGCTGGAGACCTCCGGTCGTATGAGCCTGACCGCCCAGTCCAGCCCCCGGACCAAGCTGTTCAGCAGCCAATAACGCTCCCGGCGATCATCGTCAAAAAAGCCCCCGCATCCAGGTGCGGGGGCTTTTGTTGTTGAGCCTTGTGGCCAAGCCTGCTGGCTACAGCGCCGACGTGCTGGCGATCAGATCGGCTTGAGCCGCGCGGTGAAGTGACGTAGCAGCGGCGGCTCGTAGTCAAAGGTGAGACCGCGAATGTCGCTGGCCCGCGCTTTCACCGCGATCAGGCAGTCGGCCACATAGTCCATATGATCCCGGGTGTAGACCCGACGCGGAATGGTGAGTCGCAACAGCTCAAAGTCCGCCGCCTCCTGCTTGCCGGTGACGGGATCGCGCCCCAGCAGCAGGGAGCCTATCTCCACCCCGCGCACACCCCCTTCCAGATAGAGCTCGCAGGCGAGCGCATGGGCCGGGAACTGCCCGGCCGGAATATGGGGCAGCAGCTTCTTGGCGTCCACAAACACCGCATGACCGCCGGTGGGAGTCTGGATGGGGATGCCAGCCTCGGCCAGCCGCTCGCCGAGATAGGCCACCTGACTGATGCGGTAGGTGAGATACTCCTCATCCATCCCCTCGCGCAGGCCGATGGCGAGCGCCGCCATGTCCCGCCCGGCAAGGCCGCCATAGGTGACAAACCCCTCCATCGCCACGCAGCGCACCTGCACCGCGCGAAACAGGTCGAGATCCTCTTTAAAGCAGCAGAGCCCGCCGATATTGACCAGCCCGTCCTTCTTGGCCGACATGGTGAAGATGTCTCCCAGCGCAAACATCTGGCGCACTATCTCCTTGATGCTGCACTTGGCATAGGCCGGGTCCCGCTCCTTGATAAACCAGGCGTTCTCGGCAAAACGGGCGGCATCGATCACCACCGGAATATGGTGGCGACGGGCCAGCTCGGCGACCGCCTCCATATTGGCCATGGAGACCGGCTGGCCACCGGCGCTGTTGCAGGTGACCGTGATGATGATGCCGGCCACGTTGGCGGCCCCCAGGGTTTCGATGGTGTCACTCAGGCGAGGGAGATCAAAATCCCCCTTCCAAGCGTAGGGGGCCGTGGTGTCGAGGGCTTTCGGGGTGAGCAGGTTGATGGCCCGCGCGCCGGCCAACTCCACGTGGGCCTTGGTGGTGTCGAAGTGGTAGTTGGAGATAAAGACCGGCGCCTTGCCCCGGCAGCGCTTGACCAGCTCCGGGAAGAGGATCTGCTCGGCCCCGCGCCCCTGGTGGGTGGGCATCACATGCTGGTAGCCAAAGATCTCGCGCACCGTGCGATCCAGCTCGACGAAGTTGCGGCTGCCCGCATAGGCCTCATCCCCCATCATGATGCCCGCCCACTGACGATCGGACATGGCACCTGTGCCACTGTCGGTCAGCAGATCGATGTAGACATCCTCGGCCAGCAGCAGGAAGGGGTTCCAGCCAGCGGCCTCGAGGGCGGCGCGGCGCTCGGCGCCAGTGGTCTGTTTGATGGGCTCGACCATCTTGATACGAAACGGTTCGGGTATACGACGCATAAAAGACTCCTCACCGGCGCAACGCCAGTGTGTTTGAAATTGGAATTGGTAAAGAGGCCGGGGCGATCAGGGTCGTCCGGCTGACAAATTCAAACGGCGGGTACCGCCAATCAGCGGTGAGGAAAGTCGAGGGTCAGAATGGGATCCCGGGTGTACCAGTGGGCGAGCAGGCAAGCTGCCCGGGGCGTAGCTGTCACGATTGGCATCACTCCCCTCCATGTCGGTTGTAACCAGTCGGTGGCCAATAAGATCCATTGATGGATGCTGCCAGCAGGCAGCCTCGCCAAGTTAACAACTGGTTGTCATGCAAACAATCCGAGTGTCAACGGGTTGTGCGTCTGCTCACAAAGCGCCCACTCAGCGGACTCGATACCGGCGACAGTGATCCCCCCTGTGCCCCGCTTCGTTAAGCTGTTATCCCGGTGACTTGATCCTATTCACGCCGCTCGTTGCCAACCATCGGAAGTCCCATGCATCGCAAAGCCCATCTGCCCGAGAAGATCTGCCCCGTCTGCCAGCGCCCCTTTAGCTGGCGGCGCAAATGGGCACACAGCTGGGAGGCTGTGCGCTACTGCAGCGAGCGCTGTCGCCGCGCTCGTCACCGCAGTCATCATCGCAGTCATCAAGATAATGGGGAACCAGCCTGATGGAGCTGCGCCTTGTGCTCGGCGATCAGCTCAACGCCGCTCACAGCTGGTTTCGCACGCCGGATCCGGCGGTCTGCTACCTGATGGCGGAGCTGCGCCAAGAGACCGACTACTGCCGCCACCACCGCCAGAAGGTGCTGGCCTTCTTTGCCGCCACCACCGCCAGAAGGTGCTGGCCTTCTTTGCCGCCATGCGCGCCTTCGCGGCGGCTCTCAAAAAAGCTGGCCACCGCGTCTGTTACCTGACCCTCGATGAGAGCGCCCGCTGGCCCGACTTGCCCAGTCTGCTGACGGCCCAGCTTGAAGCGCATCAGGCCGACAGCTTCGCCTGGCAGAGCCCGGACGAGTGGCGCCTCGCCAGCCAGTTGCAAGCATGGGCGGCTGGCCTTGCCATCCCTGCCACCGAGGTGGAGAGCGAACATTTTCTCACCCCCCGCGATGGCTGGCAGCGCTACCCCCACAGCCGGATGGAGTTCTTCTACCGCGCCCTGCGAAGGCAGTACCGGGTGCTGCTCGATGAACGCGACCAGCCCCTTGGCGGACGCTGGAACTTCGATGCCGAGAACCGAGCCAAATTGCCGGCGAGCCAGCCGATCCCGACACCGCTCACCTTTGCCAACCAGGTGAGCGACATCGATGCCATGCTGACCCGCCACGGGGTCAGCACCATCGGCGAGGCAGATGCCAGCAAACTGCCCTGGCCCATCAGCCGGCGCCAGAGCCGCGAGCTGCTGGCCCATTTTCTGGCGCACTGCCTGCCCCACTTTGGCCGCTATCAGGATGCTCTGAGCGAGCGGGGCTGGAGCCTGTTTCACAGCCGCCTGTCGTTTTCCCTCAACAGCAAGATGCTCCACCCCCTCGAGGTGATCCGCGCCGCCGAAGCCCACTGGCAGGCCAATCAGACCACCATCACCCTGGCGCAGGTGGAAGGGTTTATTCGCCAGATCCTCGGCTGGCGCGAGTTCGTGCGCGCCCTCTACTGGGAGAAGATGCCCGCCTATCAGCAGACCAATTTTCTCGGGGCCAACCGGCCGCTGCCCGGTTTCTTCTGGAGTGGAGAAACAAACATGGCCTGCGTGCGCCACGCCATTCGCCAGTCGCTTGATCACGCCTATGCCCATCATATCCAGCGGCTGATGGTGACCGGCAACTTTGCCCTGCTGGCGGGGATCGATCCTGATGAAGTTGATCAGTGGTATCTCGGTATCTATGTGGATGCCATCGAGTGGGTGGAGCTGCCCAACACCCGCGGCATGAGCCAGTTTGCCGATGGCGGCCTGATGGGCAGCAAGCCCTACGCCAGCAGCGGCGCCTATCTCGAGCGGATGGGCCACTACTGCAAGGGGTGTCACTATCAGGTGAAGGCCCGCAGCGGCGATGGGAGTTGCCCCTTCAACAGCCTCTACTGGCACTTTTTGTGGCGCAACCGGGACAAACTTGGCAGCAACCCTCGCCTCGCCCTGCCCTATGCCAACTGGGATGGCCAGGCCGCCGACCAGCAGCACGCCATCCTGAGGACGGCGGAGCAGTACCTGATCCGGCTGGAGCAGCTCTGACTGCCACAGCTAATGCCAACAAGTCCACAAATTTCAACATTGAAAACCAGTTAAATAATTGTAAATAGATATATATCCCAATTATATCTACAC